>JBJFDD010000106.1:0-2497 GCA_051889815.1 Candidatus Cryptobacteroides sp.
TGCCTCTGAGCTGATGCAACTGGCTGAGCCCGAAGCGTTCAGCGCTTTCTATCACCATCACCGAGGCGTTCGGGACATCGACTCCGACCTCAATCACGGACGTTGCAACGAGGATGTTCGCACGGCCTGCTGCAAAAGCATCCATATTGAACTGTTTCACGTCATTGAGCTGCTTTCCATGCACGACCGCAGTCTTGTATTCCGGGAAGGGGAAATTATTCATTATATCTTCCGCCCCGGCTTCAAGACTCTGATAATCAAGCTTTTCAGTCTCATTTATAAGCGGATAGACAACGAAAATCTGTCTTCCGAGCGCAATCTGCTCCTTCATGAAACGGTACAGCGCAGGCCTCTTTCCTTCTGTCGCATGAATCGTCTGGACAGGCTTCCTTCCGGGAGGAAGTTCGTCAATTATCGACACGTCCAGGTCTCCGTACAGAGTCATTGCAAGCGTTCTCGGAATTGGCGTAGCTGTCATCACGAGCACGTGTGGAGGCGCGTTGCAGCACGATTTTTTCCAGAGCTTTGCCCTCTGCTCCACTCCGAAGCGGTGCTGCTCGTCCACGATTGCCAGCCCCAGATTCCTGAACATCACATTGTCTTCGATAAGGGCATGTGTGCCCACGATTATGCCGATTGTGCCGTCTTCCAGACCTGCGTGGATTTCCTTCCTGAGCGACGCCTTCGTGCTGCCTGTCAGAAGGGCTGCCTGAACACCTGTCGGTTTCAGGAATTTTTCGATATTCTTGAAATGCTGCTGTGCGAGGACCTCGGTCGGAGCCATGATGCAGGCCTGGTAGCCGTTGCCGATTGCGATAAGGGCTGAGAGCACCGCAACCATGGTCTTTCCGCTTCCCACATCGCCCTGAAGCAGGCGGTTCATCTGATGCCCGCTTTTGAGGTCGTTGCGGATTTCGGTGATAACTCTTTTCTGCGCGCCGGTCAGCGGAAACGGGAGCGCCTCGTAACATTTGTTGAAGGCATCGCCGACCTTCGGCATGGGGATTCCGACTTCGCTTCGGCTGCGTATGTATTTCTGTTTCAGCAGGGAAAGCTGGAGATAGAAAAGTTCCTCGAATTTCAGACGGTAGCGTGCCTTTTCAAGCGCATCGAGACTTTGAGGGAAATGGATGTTGCGGAGTGCAAAATGAAGGGGCACAAGTCCCATGTTGTGCAGGATGTATTCCGGAAGGCTTTCCTCTATGTACATCATCCCCTTGTCCATCGCCGCCTCCATTATCCGGTTCATCAGTTTGGCCGTAATCCCGGCATTTTTCAGTTTTTCGGTGCTCGGATATACTCCGGTCATCGCGGCACCGGCGCTGAAACTGTCCTTCCGGGCAGGGGCCATGTCAATTTTTCCAGATGATGCCGTGTCCGAGGGGTCCACGTCGGGGTGGACCATATTGATGCGTCCGTTGAATGTGGTCGGTTTCCCGAAAAATACATATTCCTGGGATGGCTGCAATTTTTCATTCATCCATTTTACCCCCTTGAAAAATACGAGTTCCATCTCGCCGGAGCCGTCGCCAATCCAGACGCTCATCCGCTTTTCTGAAATTTCCTTGCGAAGCACCGTGGCGCGGACCTGGACATAAGCCATGTCCGGCCTTGCATCTGCAATCCGGACAAATGTGCTTCTGTCTATATATCTGAACGGATATGTCCTGATCATCTCACCTACTGTGGTGATTCCCAATTCCTTGGAGAACAATGCCGCTCTTTTCGGTCCTACGCCGGGCAGAAACTGTATTTCGGTTTCCAGTCCATTTTGTGCCATGGTGTATGGCAATTAATTCGACACTAATTATTTACCGGACGCAGCCTCATGCGGAAAACATATTCAGCCGGTGCCACACGGTATTCTTTGCGAGGCCATGCTCCCCATGAGGTTACGCAGCCAAGTCCGGTGTGATGAAGGTCAACGTTGACATAAGTCTTTCCGGCACGGCGGTCATTCTCATGAGCCTTGGCCTTGAGTTCGAGCGAATGAGCCTGATTGTTGCCGAGAATGCGGACATCCATGTCAGCCACGCTGAACGGGAGAGCAGAACCTGTGAACTTCTGGTCAGAAGAGATTTCCAGACCGGTTCCGTTCGCATCAGTCACCCTGAGCCATTTCATTCCTGTCTTGGAACCGGACTCCTGCGGACGGACATAGCCGTAGTGATACTGGTCCTCAACCCTCTGGGCGTAACGGCCGACAAGGGCTGCACTCTGACGGTCAACATAGTTTTCGAAAGGTCCCTTGCCGAAGAACTCCATGCAAGAGTACTCACCCGGCATCACGAGCTGCATTCCGAAACGCGGAAGGATAGGTGCCTCAGAAAGTTTTCCAGCATCCTTAAGCGACTCAGTAACAGCAATTTCACCATCAGCATAGACAAGATATTCCATTACCACGGTTGCAGCCTCGCCTATTGGCTCGGAAACAACGGTAATACGTGTACAATCATCGAGTTCATCGACATCGACTGTCGCAGCAATCACAGCAGCA
>JBJFDD010000107.1:0-2494 GCA_051889815.1 Candidatus Cryptobacteroides sp.
AACTGCATCACTGTCTGCAACATGGAGAACTTCGACCCTCTCGGAATCCACACCGGGGAATCAATCGTCGTTGCTCCTTCGCAGACCCTCTCCAACAATGACTACTACTATCTCAGGGAGTTATCCATCAGGATAGTCCGTCACGTCGGGATAGTGGGAGAGTGCAACGTCCAGTTCGCCTATGACCCGAATGCCATGGACTACAGGGTCATCGAAGTCAACGCCAGGCTCAGCCGCTCCTCAGCCCTTGCCTCGAAGGCGACAGGCTATCCTCTGGCATTCGTGGCAGCGAAACTCGGTCTGGGCTACGGTCTTTTCGACCTCAAGAACTCCGTCACAAAGACAACTCCTGCTTTCTTTGAACCGGCCCTGGACTATATCGTCTGCAAGATTCCGCGCTGGGACCTCACCAAATTCCACGGTGTCTCCCGCAAGATCGGCTCATCGATGAAGTCCGTCGGCGAAGTGATGGCAATCGGCCGTACCTTCGAGGAGGCCATCCAGAAAGGACTCCGAATGATAGGGCAGGGGGCACACGGCTTCATCGCCAACAAGGAAATCAAAGTAGATGACATTGAAAAGGCTCTCAGCGAGCCGACCGACCTTCGTGTCTTTGTCATCGCAAAAGCCCTCCTGGCCGGCTACAGCCTTGACCGCATCCATGAGCTGACCAAGATTGACAGATGGTTCCTCAGCAAGCTGGAGAATATCGTCCGGACATATTCGGAGATGCAGAACTTCGACAGGATTGAAGACATGCCCGCCGAACTTCTTCGCCTTGCAAAGATGCAGGGATTCTCGGACTTCCAGATCCAGCGCGCCATATTCAAGGACAAAGGCTCCAGCCATGTCAACATGGACATTGTCCGCGAGTACCGCAAAAGCCTCGGAATTGTTCCTGTCGTAAAGCAGATCGACACCCTGGCAGCAGAGTTCCCGGCCAACACCAACTACCTATACCTTACTTACAATGGCACTGTCAATGACATTGAATATGAGCACGACAAGAAGTCTGCAATCGTCCTTGGCTCAGGTGCCTACAGGATAGGTTCTTCGGTGGAATTCGACTGGTGTTCGGTGACCTGCCTGAAGACAATCCAGAAACAGGGCTACCGTGGAGTTCTGATCAACTACAACCCGGAGACTGTTTCCACCGACTACGACATGTGCGACCGGCTCTATTTCGACGAGCTGACCTTCGAGAGGGTGATGGACATCATCGAACTTGAAGACCCTCACGGAGTTGTGGTTTCGGTTGGCGGCCAGATTCCGAACAACCTGGCCCTCAAGCTCCACAACCACAATGTCCCTATCCTGGGAACGAGTGCACTGGACATCGACAAGGCTGAGGACCGCCACAAGTTCTCGAGCATTGTGGACAGCCTCGGAGTCGACCAGCCGGAGTGGAGCGAGCTGACCACTATGCACGATGTGGACAAATTCATCGCCAAGGTCGGCTTCCCGGTGCTCGTCCGGCCGTCCTACGTCCTTTCCGGAGCGGCGATGAATGTCTGCTACGATGAGGACAAGCTCCGTCATTTCCTCTCCCTCGCCGCCGACGTCTCAAAGGAGCATCCGGTGGTGATAAGCAAGTTCTACACCCGCGCCAAGGAGATTGAATTCGATGCCGTCGCCGACAACGGGGAAATCCTCGCCTACGCGATATCGGAGCACATTGAATATGCCGGAGTCCATTCCGGAGATGCCACCATCCAGTTCCCGCCGCAGAAACTCTATGTCGAGACCGTAAGGCGGATCAAAAAGATTGCCCGGGCCATTGCCGGGGCCCTGAGGATTTCAGGACCGTTCAACATCCAGTTCCTGGCCAAAGAGAATGCCATCAAGGTCATCGAATGCAACCTCCGCGCTTCCAGAAGCTTCCCGTTCGTGTCCAAGGTCCTCAAGATTGATTTCATCGAACTGGCAACCAAGGTGATGCTCGGACTTCACCCTGCCGCCCCGCAGAAGAATGCCTTCGACCTCGACTATGTCGGGGTGAAGTCATCCCAGTTCTCGTTTGCAAGGCTTGAGGAAGCCGACCCGATGCTTGGAGTGGACATGAGTTCGACCGGAGAGGTAGGCTGTCTCGGAGATGACCTCAATGAAGCCCTCCTGAAATCAGTCCTTTCAGTCGGCCAGACCATCCCGGAGAAGAGAATCCTCCTCTCCACCGGAGACCCTCTCCAGAAGGCCGACATGCTCAATGCCTGCAAATTGTTGGTACAGAACGGCTACGAGCTCTATGCCACCAGCGGTACCTACCGCTACCTTGTCGAGAACAATGTCCAATCGACAAGAGTACTCTGGCCGGATGAGGATGTACCCGGATGCAGACCTGCCCTTGAGATGATCCAGAACAAAGAGGTTGACATGATAATCAACATCCCGAAGAATTTCAGCGAACAGGAACTGACAAACGGCTACAAGATGCGTCGTGCAGCGATTGACTTCAATATTCCGCTCTTCACGAACGCAAGGCTTGCAACCGCTTTCA
>JBJFDD010000108.1:0-2490 GCA_051889815.1 Candidatus Cryptobacteroides sp.
GAAATACAAGAACGTATATTTCATCCAGACCAATGCCACAGATGCAATGCACGAGACCTCAGTTGACGGCACACATCCGGGAGACTATGGCTACACCCTCTGGGCTCGTTCCATCGAAAAACCTATTCTTAAAATTCTGAAGAAATACGGTATAAAATAAGCTCCGTCCAAAATCAGATTAAAAGCACGGATTTGCGGAAATTCAGGCTCAGGTGGACTGTACGCGCAATCAGATGGGCGAAATAGGCAGCCATCAGGACATGCAGACGGCCCTCCGGAGTCCAGTCATTGAACAGCAGACCGGTATAATAGACCACGAAGAAACTCAATGTTGCCCACAGCATTGAGTTTCTCATTTTTCTGGAGGCTGTCGCACCTATGTATATACCGTCCCATGTGAAGGCCGCACACCCCACAAGAGGCATCATCAGCAACCACGGAAGGTAGGCCCCGGCAGCGGCAACAACGGCCTCATCCGAGGTCATCACGCGAAGCATCCACTCCCCTCCCCACTGGTACAAACCCATGAATATCAGAGCAATACCCATGCTCCATATAAAGGTCCAGAGGACAGTACGGCGAAGCATCAGGGAATTCCCTGCACCAATATATTTCCCCGTAAGGGCCTCCCCTGCATAGGCAAAGCCGTCGGTGAAATAGGAAAATATCATAAGGAGTGTCATCATGATGGAACCCACGGCCAGAAGCAGGTCACCATAAGAGGCGGAAATGGTTGTAAACCCTATGTAAATCGCTATGAAACAAAGGGAACGGACCATGAGGTCAGCATTCATCACAAAGAAGGAACGAGTCTGCCCTCCGGCGAAAAGTCCCTTGAGGTCCGAAAGGCTGACATTATTCAGAACCCTGCGGGAGTATCTCAGAACAAGGAGAATGACGGCTGTCAGGAGCCCGCAGTATTGGGCAAGGACGGTGCCTGTGGCGATGCCGCTGAAACCCATCCCTGCAACGCCGCTGAAAGACATGGAGCCGAGGCTGAAAGACGGGATTCCGAGGGCAAGGACAATGCTTGCTGCGATGTTTACTCCATTGACTATCAAGTCAGTAAGCATTGGACTGAGACTGTCCTGCATCCCTATGAACCAGCCTTTGAAGGCCATCAGGCTCAGGGTTGCCGGCGCCGCCCAGATCCGGATGAAGAAATACTGCCGGGCAAGTTCTTTCACCTGCGGAGTGGCGTCAACAACGAGGAAGGCCCCTTTTATGAACAGCCATTGGATTGCTATCAGGAAAAGTGCGCATCCGAGAGCTATCCCTATGGCCCTTGCAAGTATGCGGGCCGTCTCCCTGATATCGGAACGGCCGTAAGCCTGGGCAGTGAGGCCACCCGTACCGACGCGGAGGAAGGCAAAATTCCAGTAGAGCAAGTCGAACAGCATGGAGCCCACGGCAATGCCCCCTATGAGGGTTGCACTGCTGGCGCTGAGATTGCCGGCAACGGCGATATCGACCATTCCGACAAGCGGAACGGTGATGTTGGCAAGTATGCTCGGGATTGCAAGAGAGAGTATTTCCTTGTTGAGAGCTTTCATCGGGGCCTACCTGTACTTGGATTCATCGTCGAGCATTCCGAGGTAGGACGAGTAACGCTCATAGCTTATAAGTCCCTCTTCCACAGCCTCTTTCACTGCACAGCCCGGTTCATGGGTGTGAGTGCAGGGGCTGAAACGGCAGTTCTCGGAAGCGCGGTGCATCTCTGGGAAATAGAGGGCAATCTCCTCCTTGGCAAGCTCCACGAGACCGAAGCTCCGAAGCCCGGGCGTGTCGATTATGAACCCGCCGCTTGAGAGGGGATACATTTCATAGAAGGTGGTCGTATGCTTGCCCTGAAGGTGTGCATCGGAAATTTCGCCGACTTTCGGGTCCAATTCTGGGTCAAGAGCCTTAATAAGAGAGGACTTGCCCACTCCGGACACCCCGCAGAAAAGGCTCAGGCTGTCCTTGCAAGCCTCACGCAGCTCGCCTGTACCTTCCCCGCTGAGGGCAGATACCTCCATCACCTTGTAACCTGCGCCCTCATATATATTATGGAAGGCCTCAAGCATTTCGGCATGGGTATCCCTGTAGAGATCGACCTTGTTCAGAACTATCGTTGCCGGTATGTTGTAAACCTCGCACGTAACGAGTATCCTGTCAAGAAACGGCAGCTTGATTTCCGGAAAATCGATTGTGACCACGATGAAGGCCATGTCGAGATTTGCTGCGATGATGTGCTCCTGACGTGACAGGTTGGTGGATTTGCGGATAAGGTAGTTGGTGCGGGGATGGACTGCCGTAATCACGGCCGGGCTTTCCAGACTGATGTTTTCATCCTGGGCTTCATAGGTCACCCTGTCACCCACTGCCACCGGATTGGTGGAAGTGCTGCCCTTCAGGCGGATTTTTCCCCTGAGGACTGCCGGAAAAAGATTCCATGCAGGAAGGCAGGAGAGCAGATAATGGCTTCCCGTATGCTTTACAACTGTTGCT
>JBJFDD010000109.1:0-9135 GCA_051889815.1 Candidatus Cryptobacteroides sp.
TTTTCACCGTGACAGGAGATAACTGTTGGAAAACCGGGCACATCGGTACCCCAGCCTCCAGACCCTTCAGCCAGCCGACCATACACCAGGGATACCTGTAGTGGGTCCCATCGTGGCAGAGGACGGGCAAAACGAGGGAAAGTGGCCGGTTTGAGGAAGGCCTGACACGGGGGAATGCCTCACAGGTAACTGTGGCTAGGGTGGTCGTGGCAGAAGGCCGTCAGATGGCCGGTCTGACACGCGGACAGGCCACAGAAGTGCTTGTAGGCAGGGTCGGCGTGGCAGAGGACATCAACAGAGCCCGGAAGCAGTGGCAGCAGGGTAAGTTTGGCTGGTGTGGTCGCCCGCGACCTCATGAGCGGGAGGGACCCGCGACTTTAGTCGTGGGAGGGATGGAGTCGGAACTTGTTCCGACGGAACCAGGCCAAACTTACCCTGCCGCCACTGCCGTAAGATCATACGACAGAGTCATTCAGCCACAAGACCCGGCCAGGATAGGCACAGCCGCCTGCCAGGCAAAATAGAAGCACAAGACCAGGGGACAAAAACTATTTCGGCGGGAAACGAATCAGTATTCCCTCAAAAATTCCTATCTTGCAGACCAAACAGACGAACTTGGAACTTATCGTACGATTGCCGGACAAAAGCCTAACTGGAAACCAGCCAAAAGACAAACAGGCAACCAGCCAAAAGCCAAACCAGGACCCGGCAACCCCGAAAGCCCACACAAACCAACAAAAACCCCATGAAAAGAAGAGACTTCATAAAGACAGCCGGAGCGGGAGCCATTCTCGCCGGCAGCGCAGGCCTGGGCACAAGCCTGGTCTCCGCCTGCTGCCAGGAGAGCAACGCCCCGCACCCCTACAACATCAACCGCGCAGGAAAAGCACGCATGAAACTCAGCTTCGAGCCGTACGAACTCCAGCTCAGGCACACCTTCACCGTGGCATCATATTCAAGGAAAACCACCCCTGACGTGCAGGTGAAGATTGAATATGACGGATTCACAGGCTACGGCGAAGCCTCCATGCCCCCTTACCTGGGCCAGACGGTCGAAAGCGTCTGCAACTTCCTCAAGAAGGTTGACCTCAGCATATTCGAAGACCCGTTCCGCATCGAAGAGATTCTCACCCACATCGACAGCCTCTCCGAAGGAGACACCGCCGCCAAAGCCGCCGTGGACATCGCCCTGCACGACCTGGTCGGCAAACTCATGGGCATGCCATGGTTCCGGATCTGGGGCCTCGACGCACGCCGGACACCGGACACGACCTTCACAATCGGCATCGACACCCCTGATGTCGTCAGGGAGAAGACCAAGGAATGCGCCGACAGATTCAACATCCTCAAAGTCAAAGTCGGACTCGACAATGACAAACAGATGATTGAAACCATTCGGGAAGTCACAGACCTGCCGATCGCAGTGGACGCCAACCAAGGCTGGAAAGACAGGGAGGAAGCCCTGGACGAAATCCACTGGCTGAAAGAACACGGGGTGGTGATGGTCGAGCAGCCGATGCCGAAGGAAAGGCTGGACGACAACGCCTGGATTACAGAAAGGAGCCCGCTTCCGATCTTCGCAGATGAGGCAATCCAGCGCCTTCGGGACATCCCGGCCATCAAGGGAGCCTACACCGGAATCAACATCAAACTGATGAAGTGCACCGGAATGCGTGAGGCATGGAAGATGCTCAACTACGCCAAGGCAGAAGGGATGAAGGTGATGACCGGCTGCATGACAGAAACTTCCTGCGCAGTCTCTGCCGCCGCCCAGCTCTCCCCCGCCGTGGATTTCGCCGACCTCGACGGCAACCTTCTTATCAGCAACGACCGCTTCGAAGGCATGACAGTCGAAAACGGAAAGATCACCCTCCCGGAACGCCCGGGAATCGGATTGAAACTCCTATAGAACCCAACGGAACAAGATGAAAAAGAAGGAAATAGTACTCTGGACACTGGTGGCACTGGCACTGGCCGCCAACATCATCGTGCCCAAACTCAGGAGAGCCTACTCCTGGGACAGGGACCTGAGCCAGAGACTCGCAGTGGATTTCTGCCGCACCCGCACCGAAGTCAGGGACTGGATTGCACAGTACATCCCTGACGTCACCGAAAAGCAGATAGACACCTGGACCGACGAAGGTCTCCTCGAGAACATGAAGATCGGAGGCAGGACAATGTACTTCCACAACGCCGCCCCGAACCTATTCAGGATCATTCCCGAACTCAAAGCCATCAAGGACTCGGCCGATGCCGCTGCCGACCCGTCCCTCGCTGACGGAAAACTGCGGGGTACCGACGCAACAGATGCAGCAGTCATCCCCCTGATAAAGAGAGATGTCACCGCAGCCCTCGAATCCGGAGCAGCGAACCCTTTCATTGCACAGCCGCGGCGGATGAGAGTCACGTTTTCCCTGACCGTCCCAGCCAACACCCTCCGCAGGGGCAGCAAACTCAGGTGCTGGCTCCCCTACCCGAGAGCCGACGTCGCCAGGCAGACCGATGTCCGCTTCATCAGGGCAGGCATCGACTCGACAGACATTCCCGAAAGCAAGCTCAGGTTCTCAGACCCGTCCTGCTGCCACTCAAGCCTCTACTTCGAGACCAAAGTCAAGGAAGGCAGGCCGACCCGCTTCTACGAGGTCTTTGAATATACATCCGCGGGCGAATGGCACCCTGTCGATCCTGACAAGGTGCAGCCATACGACACCGGAAGCGCAGAGTATAAGGAATATACTGCCGAGAAACCGACACAGATCGAATTCTCCGACCGGATCAGGCACATCGCGGACTCGCTGACGGAAGGAATCACCAACCCCTATCTCAAGGCCAAGGCCATCTACACCTGGGTTGACCGCTTCCCTTGGGCTTCAGCCAGGGAATACTCCACAATCACCAACATCCCTGAATATGTCCTCGACACAAGGCACGGAGACTGCGGACAGCAGACCCTCCTGTTCATGACCCTCTGCCGGGCTTCAGGGATTCCGGCCAGATGGCAGAGCGGCCTGATGGTCCACCCTGGCAACGCCAACCTCCACGACTGGTGCGAGGCCTATTTCGAAGGATATGGCTGGATTCCAGTGGACCAGAGCTTCGGGGAAACATCCTATGGAGGGCTCTTCTACTTCGGCGGGATCGATCCGTACAGATTGGTCTTCAACAGCGATTTCGGAGGGGAACTCTCACCCAAGAAGAAGTACCCGCGCAGCGAAACGGTTGATTTCCAGAGAGGAGAAGTCGAATGGGAGGGCGGAAACCTCTATTTCCACCTCTGGGACTACGACTTTGACATTGAATATCTTGACTGAACCCGGCCGGATTACCTGCCGAATGTCATCCTGAAACCGAAGGCAAGCGTGAAATCCAGCGGATGCTCCCGGTAGATAGTGGAGACTTGTGAACTGTTCCGGAAATGATAGGCAAGTCCTGGCTCGAAGAAGAACCCGAGATATTCAGAGAAGTTGGCCTGGACACCTGCCCCTGCGGAAAGCGACCACTGCAGCGGCTTGACACTTATCTTGTCCACATAGGAGGACATCATCTTGTCGGAGAGATATTCGGAATGCTTCACGCGGCCGTCAACGCATTTTTCCATCATTCCACCCATTGCCGCGTAAACGGAAAACAACCTGGTGTCGAAGAAGGTCAATGTCGCCGAAAGAGGGATGCCGATGTACTGAAGGGTCTGCTGGTCAGCTATCTTCGATGTGGCGGAGGTGGTAGTGAAATCACTGCTGAGCATCGTCCAGGAAAGACCTGTCTCAAGACCTATCAGCCGGCTGAACTGCCAGCGGGCAAGAACCGAGAATGTCACCGGGCGATAGTGCTTCATGTCTGTCGTCAGGGCATACGGTTGGACTGCCACCATATCTCCGGCAGGACGGTCAGCGGAAGGGGCGGAGTCTCCCGGGATGTCCCCGGACGGGGACTTGGTGCCCAGGGAATTGAAGATGGAATTCGGAGCGAACGTATTTTCCATGCTGCTCGCAGTCATGAAGCCAGACATCCCGGCACTGATGCTCTTCGGACGGAAGACCCTGCTTCGATTGCTTTTCTGTACAGCCCCCGGGAACATAATGTCTGAATCTTCAAAATCAAGTACAGTAAGTCCTGTGGATGAGTCCTTTTCAGGCCGGCCCCCGGTCCCGCTTCCGGAATCATTCCCGGCAGCGGGCTCCGGCTCAACAGCAGCGGGCTCCGGCTCAACAGCAGCAGGCTCCGGCTCATCAGCAGCAGGCTCCGGAATGGAGCACTCCGCATCGGGGCCGGACTCCATCGGCGGCAGGACCGCCTGTGCGACAAGTTTCCTGCTGGCAGAGCCGATTTCCTCCCAGACTACCGGTCCGGAAGCCTCCTTCACGGATGGCACGGCACCGGAGGATTCCGGAACCGACTCGGCTACGACTCCATCCTGCAGACTTACTCCGTTCCCATCACGGACATCATCACGGGAAGGCAGCAGCAGGAAGACAGCAAGGGCTGCGGCAGCAGCAACCGCAGGCATCAGGATCCATCGCAGGACCCTTACGCCACGTTTTGGCGCAGCAGGCACCCTCACCGGTGGGAGAGCGGACTCAATGTCCTCCCAAAGCCCCTCGGGAGCCTCTTCCTCAAGAAACTCAAGTTTCTTCCTTATCCCGTCGAACATTTTATCGTCCATCATTGACGTAACAATTTGTTTCTGTAATCCTTAATCTTCCTGGCAAGGATAGCCCTTGCCCTGTGCAGCTGCGAAGCGGAAGTGCTTTCCGTGATTCCCAGCATCGAAGCAATCTCCTTGTGGCTCTTCTGCTCAATCACATAGAGATTGAAAATCGTCCTGTAGCCGTCGGGGAGTTCCTGTATCATCCTCTGGAGCTCCTTTGCAGGAATACTCTCCACACCCTCTTCAGGCTGTTCGTCGGACTGGTCCGGAATCTCCGGCATGTACTCAAGGGAAGTTGTCTTCTTCCTGCCCCGCAGCCTTTTCAGGGCCTCATTGACAACTATCTGCCTCGCCCATGCCCGCAGCGAACCCTCGCCACGATATTCAAAACTGCCAAGGCTTCCGAATATCCTGAGGAAGCCATCCTGAAGGACATCATGCAGTTCCGAACGGTCCCTGATGAACCTGGAACAGACCGCTGTCAGGTACTTCGAGTACCAGTCATAGATCTGGCGGCAGGCTGCTCTGTCCCCAGCCCTGGCCAGATCCACGATCCGTTTTTCGGTCTCTGCTGACAAACCCTTCATCCTCTCCCTATTCTGGTCCGTCCTTTACTTCACCGCACAGGTGAAGGTAATCGGGACGAAACCGTAATACGAATAATTGTTCACTGTTATCTCCGCCCGGGGTCCTTCCAGCCCCGAGAGATGTCCCTCAAGGCAGAATGCCACGACAAAGTCCCTCCAGGTCTTGACGGCCGAACCGTCCTTGTCCCTCATCAGGTAAAAGGTGCCGGGGTTGTCCGGGTCGCCCAGAAGGCTGAATGACTCTTCCGAGGTGGCGTCGGTGCACTGGCAGGACAGATGCAGGGTCAGATACCCATCCTCACAGCAGGTAATCCAGTCATCATAGACGATGACAGGAGAGTTCGCGCTGCCGAACACCTTCGACGGGTTCTCCACTGAAAGAGTCCCGAAAGTGGGGACTTCGGTAATGTACTTGACCATAACCTTCCTGGTGCAGGTCTCGCTCGGTTCCTCAAGCAGGACACCGTAGAGAAGTGCCCTGGTCTCCTTGCCGAAGACATTCGTCCATCCGACAGGCTCCAGGGTTGTCTGGTCATCCAGACAGAAATAGGCCGCACCTTCGTCTGAAGTCCTGACGGTCACCAGCATGTTGTACTTGGCTTCTGCAGAATCCGGCATGAAATCATCATCCATCGAGCAGGAATTCAGAAGCGGAAGAAACGCCAGCATGAGGGCCGTAGCCAGGGATGTGATTCTTCTGGAAAGCAAGGGCATATTTCTGAGCAATAATTCGTAAAGCATAGTACAAAATCCAATGGCATCCTGTTTCTTGCACCAAAAACGGAAAAAAAGACATAACTTGCAAGCCCAAATCAAAAAACGGACTTACAGATGACTCTCAAACCTTCGGCGAAACTGCTTGTCTCATCAATCCCGATCATTGTACTGACCATCCTGCTGTCATTGAGCGTCAGCATATTCAAAAGCGATTCAATCCTGGGTTCAAGCCAGGTGGCGCTGCTCGTGTCGGCAGGTGTGGCCATCGCGCTGTCGATGGTGTTTTTCAAAACGCCCTGGAAGGCATTCGAAAACGGAATGAAGGAGAACATGGCCGACGTGGTTGTCGCTCTCGTGATCCTGCTCTTCATAGGCGCCGTCTCCGGGACCTGGACAACAAGCGGAGTGGTTCCGGCTTTCATCTGCTACGGAATCAAGCTCATCAGTCCGAAGGTTTTCCTGATGACTGCCTGCATCATCTGTGCCATAGTGTCCCTGATGACAGGAAGTTCGTGGACTACCATCGCGACCATCGGTGTAGCCCTGATGGGCATAGGAAAGGCGGAGGGGTTCCCGGATGGGATGATTGCGGGAGCCATAATCTCCGGAGCCTATTTCGGCGACAAGATTTCCCCGCTGTCGGACACCACGGTGATGGCCTCGTCGATGTGCAAGGTGCCCCTGTTCACCCACATCCGCTACATGCTCTACACAACGGTACCATCCATCACCATCACCCTCGTGGTTTTCCTCATCCTGGGCCTATCGCACACGGGGATGCAGGCTTCGATGGTTTCTGAATATTCAGAAGTCCTGGGCTCGCATTTCAACCTCAGCCCATGGCTGATGGCAGTTCCGCTGCTGACCGCCGTAATGATTGCCTTGAAGATGCCTGCACTGGCGGTCCTTGCCCTGTCGAGCCTCACTGCCGCCGTCTTCGGATTGGTCTTCCAGCCTGACATCATCGAAAGCATCGGCTCCGAAATCGTCCCGGGAGCATCCCGGGCGAAGGTCATGCTGGCCGGAACCGTCAAGTCAATCTACGACTCAGTGTCTGTCAGCACCGGAGACCCTGCGGTGGATTCCCTTGTAACCTCCAGGGGAATGCTCGGCATGATGAACACTATTTTCCTGATAATGGCCGCTATGTGCTTCGGAGCGGCGATGAAGGCAAGCGGGATGCTCGACACGATCGGAGCAGCGATAGTCAAGTTTGCAAGGGAAAGGATTTCCATGGTCAGTTCGACGGTTGCTACAGGAATATTCCTCAACGCAGTCGTCTCGGACCAGTACCTGTCCATCATCATCACTTCCAACCTGTTCAGGAATGTCTTCGAAAGCAAAGGGTACGAGGAGAGGCTTCTCAGCCGTTCAGTGGAGGATTCGGCGACAGTCACTTCTCCTCTCATTCCGTGGAGCAGCTGCGGGATGACCCAGGCGACCATCCTGAGCGTCCCGACATTGGCCTACCTTCCCTTCTGTTTCTTCAACATCATCAGCCCGATGATGAGCATCCTGGTTGCGGTGACAGGTTACCGGATATCCAGGCGCAAAGACACCGTGCAATCAAGTCCTACAGCGTCTTGACGAATTCCTCAGCAGAGCGGAGGCTGTCGAGTTTGCCTACATCCATCATCTTCAGTCCATCGACACAGACTCCATGGACCCGATGGCGTGCACATTCCTGAATATAGAAATCCACAATCGGGAAGCGCTCCGGCCAGCCCCCACGGTCAAAGACGTCAAAGATGTCACCGGTCACATAATGGAAACCGGCAAAGGCCAGTTTCCTGCAGCGGGAAGGGTCCAGTCCCAGGTAAGGGCTCCTGACTTCCCCAGTGTCGACATTGGTCCATCCCACAAGGTCCATCTCCTCATTGAAAAGGAAATACCTGGAGGTCGTCCTCTCGCTTACCAGGATGTTGGACAGGGCGGCCGGATCAGCCTCCAGCGCGAAGCGGCCGATGTCAAGGTTGGACAGAATGTCAACATTGTGGATGATGAAAGGAGAGCCCTCGAGAAAGGGCCGCGCATGCCGGACTCCCCCGCCGGTCTCCCGGAGCAGGTCCCGTTCGTCAGAGATGTTGATCTTCAGGCCGAAAGAATCGTTTGCCCGGACATATTCAATAATCTTGTCAGCGAAATGATGGACATTGACGGTGATGTCTCTGATTCCGGCGGATTCGAGTTTGCGGATGACGTGCCACAGCAGAGGCTGCCCTCCGACACTCACCAGAGCCTTCGGAAGGTTGTCAGTGATGGGTTTGAGGCGGGTACCAAGCCCGGCGGCGAAAACAAGAGCCTTCATGCCTATAGGATTCTCTCTATCCCCAGTTCCCTGTGGCAGAGAGTGACTTTGAGGTCAAACTTGTCGGAAAGATGCTTTGCAAGATGCTCGGCGCAATAGACGGAACGGTGCTGGCCTCCGGTGCATCCGAAACTTACCTGGAGATGGGTGAACTTCCTCTCTATGAAGGTCTTGACGTGGAAATCCACCAGGGAATAGACGTGCTCGAGGAAGTCGGTGATTTCACCGTCGTCCTCCAGGAACTTGATGACCTCCGGATCCAGTCCGGTAAACTGGCGGTAATGCTCGTACTTCCCAGGATTGTTGACCGCACGGCAATCGAAGACATAGCCTCCCCCGTTGCCCGAATTGTCAGCCGGTATGCCTTTCTTGTAGGCAAAGCTGAAAACCTTGACTTCCAGCCTCTTGTCCTGGGGCATTTCATTGAGCTGCGGCAGAGTTGTGAGTCTGGTGAGCACTTCATTCAAGTAGGGATATTCAGTAAAAGGCTCCCGGAGAAGTTTCCTGAGGTTGCCGATGGCATAAGGCACGCTCCCCAGGAAATGAGGCTTCTTTTCGAAATAGCCCCTGAAGCCATAGGCTCCCAGGACCTGAAGGGTCCTGAACAGGACGAAGAGCCGGAGCTTTGAGTTGAACTCCTCCTCGCTGATGTCCATGTAGGACTTGAGGGACTGAAGATAGGTGCGGACCATTTCCTGCTTGAGGGCCTCGGGATATCTCGACCGCGCCTGCCAGACGAAGGATGCGACATCGTAGTAGATCGGCCCCTTGCGTCCTCCCTGGAAATCGATGAAATAGGGTTCACCGTCCTTGACCATGATGTTCCTTGCCTGGAAATCCCTGTACATGAAGGTATCCCCCATGTTCTTCATGAT
>JBJFDD010000110.1:0-2480 GCA_051889815.1 Candidatus Cryptobacteroides sp.
GCCACCATCCTCAACGAAACCAAACTCAACAAGGGTTTCGCGGTGTTCTGCAGCGTCAAGCTGAGGAGCATCAACAGCGACTTCGCCAATTCGTTTACCGAGATGGTGAAACAGATCCCGGAAGTGACCGAATGCTACAACATATCAGGAAGCTTCGACTACCTGCTCAGAATCCAGGTCCCGGACATGCATTCCTACCAGCAGCTGCTGCTGAATGTTCTGGGGCGCCACGACAACATCAGCTCAATGGAGAGTTCCTTCGTGATGGAGGAGATCAAGCATGAATATGGTGTAGGTGTGTGACGGCATATTCACAGATCGAGTCTGCGATCAGACGGTGGCCGCGTTCATTTGGATGGATGCCGTCGTCGCAGATGCAGTCCCGGTAGTCCAGCTTTGACAGGAAGCCGGAGGTAATGTCGATGACCGGGACGCCAAGCGCGTTTCCGATCCTGAAGAGCTGGAGGTTGTAGAGCTCGTGCCAGGCAGAAATAGTGTTTACAGTACCGCCGAGCCATCTGAATATGCCGTCCTTCTGTCCATCGTCCATGCCGCGGGTGAAATGGCAGAAGTACCGGTCAGGCTCAAGGGGCGGAAGACTAAGCAGCACAGGCCGTGAACCCAGGGAGACGACATCAGCAATCAGTTTGCGGTATTTGCGGAGGAACGTCTCAGGGTCATTCTTCGGGGAATGAGATGTGTCTGGCGAGAGTGCTATCTCGCTCCAGGGATAGTCGCAGTCGTTGCCACCATATTCAAGAATGGTGACATCGGACTGCCTGACGGCATCGAGGTGTCGGTTCATCATCTTCTCTCCACAGTCGACGGTGCTGCCGAACTTGCCGTAATTGAGGACGTCTATGCCGAGTCTCTTCGCGCAGAGGCTAGTGAAATTATTCTCGAGAAAAGTGTACCTGACACTCTCCGGTGTACTGGTTTCCTTGTCAATAACGACTCCCCGAAGTACCGAGTCGCCGAATGCTACGATTCTTTTCAATGTGCCTGTCATAGAGTTGAAGGTTGTTCTGTTCGTTTCCGGAGACAAAAGTAGGGCAAGCGGACGGCTCGGGGAAAGGAATGACATCTGTGACAGACGAATGTGACATAAAAGGGCTAATTGTGACGGAAACCACTGATAGTGGGATTAAAATTTGGATTAGGTTTCATTTGTCACTAAATTTGATGTGACAAAAAAGTAAAAAGGATGAACGACATTCCAAGATTGTTCCACAGGTTTGCAAGCCAGGTCTGGTACATTACTGTCATTCCGGTCTTCTTCTTCTCTTTCCTGCTTGTCTATTCCCCGGTATGGGCGGAAAGTTTCCTAGATGCCGGAAGGGACATCTATGCTTTCAATGTGACGATGTGCATGTGCATCGTCCTGGGATGCATTTCCATTTCAAGAGTTTCCTTCTACTACATCTGGAGAAAAAGAAGCCTCCAGCTGATCACCTACTCTGCATTCTGCGTCGGTGAGGTTGTCGTGATGGCTCTGTTTTGTGGACTCTACATGTGGCTGATGGTGCACCGGAGCATACCTTATCTGACGGCCGTGGGGAAGATGCTTGAAATCTGTGCTGCGACATTGATATATCCCTATCTTGTCATTTCAATGTCACTATACCTTGCGGACAGGACGCAGAGGGGCGACGAGATTCCGAAAGACCTGCTTGTGCGGTTCCCGGACAGCCAGCAGAGAATGAAACTTGTGATTGCCGCCTCAGCCATTCTCTTCATCGAGGCGGACGAAAACTATGTCAGGATACACTACCTGGAATCTGGAGTCGAAAAGGAGTTCCTGCTGAGAAATTCGATGAAGAAGATTGATGAACTGGTCAGCCGCTTCGGTCTGGTGCGGTGCCACCGTTCGTTCCTTGTCAACCCATCTCATGTCAAGATGCTGAAAAAAGGAAAGGAGGGGCTGCTGCAGGCTGAACTGGACGAGTGTCCGAAACTGGTCCCCGTCTCGAAAAGGTACTACGACAACCTTGCAAGCCTGCTCTGAGACAACCTATTTGGCGTCCTCGTCAGGCAGGAGAACGTTGCGGATGGCATTGTCCATTTCCGTGCGGGACAGGGCACCCAGATGCATCTGCGGCTTCCCCTCCATCGGAATGAAGAGAAGGGATGGAATGGACCTGATTCCGAAAAGGGCGGCGAGTTCCTGTTCCTTGTCAACATCGACCTTGTAGAAATCGATCTTGCCGTCATATTTCCCGGCAAGTTCCTCGAAAACCGGAGCCGTCGCTTTGCAGGGGCCGCACCAGACGGCGTAGAAATCAATTATGGCAGGACGCTTCCCCTTGAATTTCCAGACAGAAGGATTCTCCTCGTAGTCCATGATGTTCTTTTTGAATCCTTCAAGAGTCAGTTCTTTCACAAACATTTTCTTTTCCTCCTTTGTGGTTTTCTTTTCCTGCGGACCTGCCGGAGCAACTGCCGGAGATGACAAGGTAGTGAGCATCAGCGCCAGAAGTGCC
>JBJFDD010000111.1:0-2474 GCA_051889815.1 Candidatus Cryptobacteroides sp.
TTTCTCAAACGACATTCAGGTTGTAGGTATCAACGACCTTCTCGATGCTGATTATCTGGCTTACATGCTCAAGTACGATTCAGTACACGGACATTTCAACCATGACATCAAGGTTGAGGACAACTACCTCATCGTTGACGGCAACAAGATCCAGGTCTTCGCAGAGAAGGACCCTTCACAGATCACCTGGGGCGCTCTTGATGTTGATGTCGTTGTAGAGTCCACCGGATTCTTCCTCACCGAGCAGCTCGCTTCCGCACCCCTCGCAGCAGGCGCAAAGAAGGTCATCATGTCAGCTCCTTCAAAGGACGCCACTCCGATGTTCGTCTACGGTGTAAACCACAACACCTACGCCGGCCAGAAGATTATCTCCAACGCTTCCTGCACCACCAACTGTCTTGCACCTATCTCAAAGGTCCTCAATGACAAGTTCGGAATCGTACGTGGACTCATGACCACCGTTCATGCTGCTACTGCTACCCAGAAGACCGTTGACGGTCCTTCAAAGAAGGATTGGAGAGGCGGCCGCGGTATCCTCGAGAACATCATCCCTTCATCCACCGGTGCTGCAAAGGCTGTAGGCAAGGTTCTTCCTGAGCTCAACGGCAAGCTTACCGGCATGTCACTCCGCGTCCCTACCTCAGACGTTTCATTCGTTGACCTCACCGCAGAGCTCAAGACTCCTTGCACCTACGATGAGATCTGCGCTGCAATGAAGGAGGCTTCAGAGGGCGAGCTCAAGGGCATCCTCGGCTACACCGACGAGGCTGTCGTCTCTACCGACTTCCGCAATGACGCACGCACCTCGATCTTCGATGTAAAGGCCGGTATCCAGCTCGATCCTACCTTCGTCAAGGTTTGCGCATGGTACGACAACGAGTGGGGTTACTCCAACAAGGTGTGCGAAATGGCACGCGTAATCACCAAGTAATTTCCGATTACTCGAATGAAGCCGGGGCTCGGGTCCCGGCTTTTTTTGATTTTATTCTTCAATAACCCAACAGGCAACCATTATGAAAAAGGTTATTCTTTCATTCCTCTGCGCGGCCATGGTCTTCTCAGGCTGCGGTATGAGCAACACAGGTAAGGGTGCACTCATCGGAACAGGTGCAGGTGCAGCAGTAGGTGCCGGAATCGGCGCAATCTTCGGAAACGGCAAGGGAGCAGCCATCGGTGCAGCTGTCGGCACTGCTGTCGGAGCAAGTGCAGGTGCCATCATCGGCAAGAAGATGGACAAGAAAGCCGAGGAACTCGCAGCTCTCCAGAACGCCCAGGTAGAGCAGGTAGAAGATGCAAACGGGCTCCAGGCCATCAAGGTCACCTTCAACAGCGGAATCCTCTTCCCTACCAACGGTTCCACTCTTTCCGATGCTTCAAAGAAGGAACTCGCCCAGTTCGCAGAAAAGATGTCCGACATGGTGGACACAGACATCACCATCTACGGGCACACCGACAACACCGGTTCTGATGCTGTCAACGAAAGACTGTCAGCACAGAGGGCAGAGTCCGTCGCAACCTATCTCAAGAACTGCGGTATCAGCAGCAACCGGATGACCACAGAAGGCAAGTCATATTCTATGCCGGTTGCCGACAACGGCACCAAGGAAGGCCGCGCGCAGAACCGCCGTGTCGAAATCTACATCTCAGCCAACGAAGACATGATCAAGGCTGCAGAGGAAGGCAATCTCAACTAGGAATCGCTTACGCACTGATTGAAAGAAGGTGACGGAAAGTCAGAAGACTATCCGTCACCTTCTTTGATTCTTCTTTCCTGCGGGAGCACTCAGAGGGACTGCCGGGGTCCGAATATGGCTGTGCCCACTCTGATTATCGTCGCCCCGTGATTCAAAGCCAAGGGCCAGTCCCCGGACATTCCTATGGACAGTTCCGAGAAGTCAGCCAAAGTCGGGAAGAGCCCGTCCAGACGCTTCTTGAAAGCCTCAATCCGACTGAAATCCCCCTCGATGATTGCCTGGTCATCGGTGTGTGAGGCCATGCCCATTATTCCCCGGAAACTGATGGCGGAAAAGGCCGAATCCGAGGTTACATATTCAGAAAGGATGTCTATTATTTCCTGCTCGGTGAAACCGCCCTTCGTTTCTTCAGCACCGAGATGGAGTTCGAGCAGCACAGGAATGACCTTGCCGTTCGCCCTCCCCCATTCATCCACACTGTCAAGAAGGCGTCGCGAGTCGATCGACTCTACGAGAGAGGCATAAGGCAGTACAAGCTTGAGCTTGTTTGTCTGGAGATGACCGATGAAATGCCACTCTATGTCAGCGGGCATCTGGGGAACCTTCCTGGCAAATTCCTGGGGGCGGTTTTCACCGAAACACCTCTGCCCGGCGTCGTAGGCTTCCATCAGTTCGGAAACCGGATGATATTTTGAAACTGCCACCAGTTTGACCCCTGATGGCAGTTTCCTTGTAATATTGATGATGGTATTTCGAAGTCCCTCCGGCAGATAACGGCTT
>JBJFDD010000112.1:0-4634 GCA_051889815.1 Candidatus Cryptobacteroides sp.
CACTGCGGATGGATATCTCATCGCTTACTGACTTTTAGCGGACAGCAATATAAAAGATTATCAAAACTTTACACGGGGAATATTATTACTTTGCATGCAAAATATTCACTTCCCCTCAAAAATCCTCGCGACAGCGGAAAGAATCGGCCCGGTGGAGACATCCGCACCCACTGCGGCATTCATCCAGGCATTCGGCGTCAGCCGCCCCAGACGCCAGATCCGGTCAATCTCCGAAGCAATGTTCTCCGGATCCGGAAGCCTCGAAAGATACTCCTCGATCTGGTACTCGATGATGTGCCCGTAAGGATAGTTCGGAAGGTACATCGGCGAATTCACCATGTGCGAATAGACCGCAAGAATCGGAGAATCAGGAGTCCCCAGCACCGGCTCATAGTACTTGTTCCAGACCTCCCGCGCAATCCGCAGGCAATTGTCCCTCAACTGGGCAGCAGTGGCATCAGGATTCGCGTACATCCAGCGCCAGGTGTACATGTCCACAAGGGAAACCCCCATAATCTCGTACATCCCCCAGAAAATGTCCAGGGTGGTGTTGTCGTCGATCCGGCTGTCAAACCCGAGCAGCTTCAGGTCCCGCTTCTGGAAGATGAACGCAAGAGTCTCGGTGAAAGCGGTGTTCGGAACACCGGCAAGGGAATAGTAGTCGATGTCGTAGGTGTCCAGGGTCTGCTCGACATTGTGGCCGAACTCGTGGACGGCGATGTTGTAGCCCTTGTAGTCCATCCCGTCAGGCCCGATCCTGGTACGGAGGAAGGAATTGTACCCCCGTCCCATAGTGCCCCAGGCGTGTCCCGAGCCGCGGGCGCCCTCGACCGAAATCTTGTCGGCGATGTACTCTGCCCTCTCCCTGTCGAAGCCCAGCATCTGCAGCATCCGCGGCATTCCCTTCTCGAAGGCCTCCGGTGTAGGATACCTCTTCCGGGTGATGGCGGAAAGGCTCTCTTCCGAAATCGAGGCGCGGCTCTTGAAACCGTCGTACCAGATGTCGAAAGGGCGAAGCTCGCGGCCGAGGCGCTCCCGGATTAGGCCTGCCACCTGCTTCACCTGAGGCGAGGAAATCAGGTCCACGAAGAGTTTCTCGATCTCCTCGGCGGACACTTCCATCCCGCCCTCGAAGTTCCGGAGGATCCCCGTAGGCATCCCCGGATGGAACGGGTCGGCGAGAAGCTCCGCGTGGAAGGAATCAAGAATATGCTGGTACCTCTGCCAGCCCTCGCTTTCGGAATTGACTTCGGTGCCATCAGAAGTGACCTTGTTGGAATATGGGGCCCAGTCATATTCAGAATTGTTGATCACCTCCAGCGGAATCTCCTGGGTGACAATGCGTTCAAAAATCTTGTAGATCATCTCCTGCTTCTCCAGAGCGTCGGGCAGGTCGGCGTAGTTGGACTTGATCTCGTCGCGGAGGTTCCAGTGCGACAGCAGGCACATGTCCTCCGGGAACAGCCTGCGCCCGTCCTCGGTCAGCACGTGCCCCATCATTATGTTGTACGAGGCAATGTAGTTCTCTGCATCGGCATATGCCTTCGCGGCGACCTTGCTCACCTCGGACGGCACGCGCGAAGTGTAGAGGTCCCCCATCCTTGAATATGCCCACTCGAGGCGGCTCCACTCCTTTCCGAGGCGGTTTTTCTCCTCAAGGGTGTAGAAAGGGAAGTTCAGCGCGGTGATGAAGGCAATCCGGTTCTGGAACATGTCGTCGCTGAGATGCGAGTAAGGAGAGTATTCACTGAACATGTAGTCGACCTTCCCGGGCTTCGGTCCGGCAAGCACTGTCGGCTTCTGCAGATCAACCATCAGCTGGTTGTAGGCTCCCTGGATGGTCTCGTTTGCCTTTGAGAGTTTCTGGAAAAGTTCGTACTTCTCCCCGGGGTCGGCAACATAGTTCGACTTGACAAAAAGGGCGAAGTCCTCCTGGGAACCGTTCTCCTCCCGCCACAGGGAGGCGCACTGGCGGATGCCCTTCTCAAGGAGGGCCGGGTCCTGCGATGGGATCTCCGAAACAAGGGTCGTGATGGTCTTTTCGCTGACCGGAGAAACTTCAGCGGCACTCTGGTTCTTTCCGGCATCTCCGCATGAAACCGCACAGAGGGCGGCCAGGATGTCGATGACACCTTTTTTCATCATTCTGTTCATCTGTCTTTCAAATATTGTCCCGGAATATCATTCAAATCCGGATATTAATCAAAGATAAGAATAATCAGCGGAATTCTGGCTATCTTTGCGGGACAACATATTCACAGCCATGGAATACCTTTCAAAGGAACGCCACGACGAACTCGTGGCTGAACTGAAGAACCTCATAGAAGTCGAGTACCCGAGAATCAAGGATGAGCTCTCGGAGGCCCGCGCGCAGGGTGACCTGAGCGAAAATTTTGAATATCGAGCCGCACGCAGGGCGCAGGGAAAGGCTATCCGCCGCATTCGCTTCCTGCAGAAGGTCCTGGAGCATTCCAGGGTCATCGACAGGGAGGCGCTGCCGAAGGACAGGATTTCCCTTCTGAGCAAGGTCGAGTTCACCAATCTTTCCAACGGCTCGAAGATGGCTTTCACGATAGTCAGCCATCACGAGATGAACCTGGAGCAAGGCAAACTGTCCTGCAACTCTCCTATCGGCAAGGCGCTGATGGGGCACAGGGAGGGTGAGGAGGTCGATGTCGAGGCCCCTGCGGGCACTTTCAGGATCCGCATCGACAAAATCACGGTCTGAAGTCCCGGGGACCGGTCCTGCTGCCGGATAGCAGATCTTGGACTGCTACGGGGCTTCAAGCCATATGGGGCGGGGACCGGTCTATCTATTGAGTTCAGACACCCGCCTCCCGAAGAGGAAGTTCAGGCCGAATGACGGGCGCAGGGTAAAGCTCCCGACCGGATAAGGAATGCTGTACCGGCCGTCGTCACTCCTCCAGTGGGCCACACTGCCCGTGTAGCCGTCAAAGCCCGCCCAGACATTGAGCGGCCCGGCATTGATGCTGAAAGCACTGCCCCAGACAACTCCGAAAGAGGAAAATCCACCGTTGCAGGTGACACTGAGCCAATTGACCGGAGTGAGGGTGGCCCCGGCACGGAATTCTCCCGCCGATGTTCCCTTCCGGCAAAGCCACGATGCCATCGCCCCGACCGAAAGCCTCCGGTAGAACGGCAATCGGTAGCGGATGGTTGCATTGACATTGAGCGGGAGCATCTCCATCGAGGTCAGGGACTCATTGATGAGGCGAACCTCGGTGAGTCTTCCGAGAGCCTCCATCGCAGCATACATCTCAGCACCAAGACTTCCCGCAGTGTCGCTGGAGCCTGCAGTTCCTGCTCCGGAGGTGCTCCCCTTTGTGCCGCTGGTGCCGGCTCCGGACGTGCTCCCCGAGCCGCCTGCATTCCCTGCTCCGGCCGCGCTCCCCACCATGCCGGTCAGGTTGATTTTTTCACCGGTGTAGGTCACATCCGACTCGGTCAGTCCCACTATGTCATACTGCCAGCCCATGGCCCCGAGGTCATTGAAAGCCAGTCCGATTTCGAGGTCCTTGACCGGAATGAATGTCAGCCCGAAATCCACTGCAGCCCCGAATCCGCCCGGCCTGATGCGCGATGGGTCGAACTCAATACTTTGGAAATCAATGACATTATTGGAGCCACCGGCATATTCAGAGGCCTTGGTGCGGAAAGTCAGGAACGGAGCGCTGGCGATGATGCTGGCATCCGCACAAAGGCTGACAGCATCGGCAGTGGAACTCGCGACAACCTTGTTGACATCGACGCGGGCATTCGCGAAGCCGACAAGCCCCTTCACCCTCGCCCCGAAAGCGAGATGCCTGCCGAGTTTCCTGGCGTATCCGACGGCGATTTCCGAATATGCAGAAGCCCTCATGCGTGTTGCCCCGAGGTCATACGCCCCGGTTCCTCCGCGCTTGAGCATTGCGAATATGTCCCTTGGCAGATTGGCGTCGAGGTCGGCCCTCAGGTTGACCTCAATGGTGGTGAATCCGCCGTGTTTTCCTCGGAATCCGACACCGAAAAGGTTCTCGTTGAGATTGATACCCAATGCATTGTTCTTCTTCATCGCTCCGATGAATTCATCATAGGAGACCGACTCGTGGAATCCTGTCACCAGTCCCTGCGAAGTCGGGAACACCAGGTTCCGGAGTCCGAGCTCGCTCGAGACGGAAGGGCTGAAGGATCCTATCGCGAAACTGAAGAATCCCTTCTCGGGGATGCGTGACGGATTGAGCCTCTGGGAGTACGGATTGTTGTCCAGCATCCAGGTGCTCCGTGTCTGTGCCGTGACCTGCACCCCGCAAAAGAGCGACATCAACAAAGCCGCCGCCACCGGAGCCGCTCTCCTGCCTAAAAACCGCCCCCTTCTTAGCATCTTTCCCCGGGGCTCTTGCCCGGACCCTGCCCGGGACTCCTCATTGAACTCATTCTGGACTTTATTATGAGCCACTATCCGGGCCACGTTCTGATTCATGAGAACTGCAATCTTACTGGTCACGTCTGCGTATGTTAAGATATTCATTGATAGATTCATTTCTGCTTCGGATTGATGGTCGGGCCCTCCGGGAAGGTCCTTGCCCTGCTATTCATCCGGATTGATGTTCAGGCCTTCCGGGAAGAAAGCTGAA
>JBJFDD010000112.1:4734-9051 GCA_051889815.1 Candidatus Cryptobacteroides sp.
CTTGCCCTGCTATTCATCCGGATTGATGTTCAGGCCTTCCGGGAAGAAAGCTGAAAGCCGGCCGGTGATGCAGTCGTTCTCCCCGACCGGTTGTGGAGAACCGTCAGCGTGCAGCACGAAGTTCAGTTTCAGACACTCAAGACCAGATACCAATTCACTGCTGCGGGCGCGTATGAGAAAAGTGATCTCACTGTCGCCCGGCGGAATGGTGATGGTGCTGGACTCGGTGTTCAAGTCGAAGGAGTTGCCTGAAGCGTCAAGATATTCAATGGTGAGGGTTATCGTGTAAGGGATGGTGCTCTGGAATGCTCCCTTGATGCCGACGGGACCGGCCTTGAGTGCGGTGCGGACCTCGCTTGGGATGTCCAGGCCGTAACTTGCAGTCTCGTCTTTTATGGGATAACTGTCCAGTCCGAAACTTGCTGGGGTGATCGGCTCGATTTCCCCGACCGGGAACTCAACACCGGCCTCGAACAGTTTGATTGACAATGAGACATCAGTCAGGCCTTCTGCGTCAAAACGGCTGTCAGTAGAGCATGAAACAGCCATAATCATGGCTACAGAAATAGCCCATACGCCGGAAAACAGTCGGCGGTAGAGGTTGAAGCTGGGATTGGTCATAGGTGTTGATTGGTTTCTTTGTGACGGTTCGGATTAGGTTGGTTGGGTTGGAGATAGGTTGGATTTGGTTGGGATAAGGTTGGGGTGGGATCGGTTTGGATAAGGTTGGATTCTTTAATGTTCGGGTCGGGTTCGGGTCGGTTGTTGTCAGTTTCTGCGTTTTTGGGAATTACGGTTGTGGGCAATACTGAATTCCTGACAAAGTTAGCGTATTCCGGTTAAATAACCAAGATTGCAGCCGGCAAATCACAAGCACAACCGACTGCACCGGGACTTTGCAGATGACCCGGGATAACCAGGCATTCTAATAAGGTTCCCGGAATATGCCTCTGAGACATCTGTGGCGGGGGTGGACGTGGCAGAGGACGGTAAAAACACCGGAAAGAGGCCGGTTCGAGGCCGGTCTGACACGCGACCATGCCTCTGAGACATCTGTAGCAGGGATGGACGTGGCAGAGCCAGGCGAAAACAAGGGAAAGAGGCCGGTTTGAGGATGGTCTGACACGCGGGGTGGCCTCAGAGGTACCTGTAGCAGGGGTGGTCGTGGCAGAAGGCGATCAGATGGCCGATCTGACACGCAACTATGCCTCTGAGACATCTGTAGCAGGGATGGAGGTGGCAGAGCCAGGCGAAAACAAGGGAAAGAGGCCGGTTTGAGGGTGGTCCGGCACGCGGGGTGGCCTCAGAGGTACCTGTGGCGGGGGTGCACGTGGCAGAAGGCGATCAGATGGCCGGTCTGACACGCGACCATGCCTCTGAGACATCTGTAGCAGGGGTGGACGTGGCAGAAGGCGATCAGATGGCCGGTCTGACACGCGACTATGCCTCTGAGACATCTGTAGCAGGGATGGACGTGGCAGAGGACAGTAAAAACACCGGAAAGAGGCCGGTTCGAGGATGGTCTGACACGCGGGCTGGCCTCTGAGGTACCTGTGGGCAGGGGTGCCGTGCCGAAGACCGGCTGAAGCAGCGGAATCGGGCCGGTGCGAGTGTTATGGGGGGAACGGTAGTGGACGGTAAGAGAACCGGTAGTGACCGGTCAGTCAACCCGGTCAGTCAATGCTCGATGGTAACGATGGCCGTCTGGGCTGGGGAGAGCCTATCCGCCCGTCTGGGCTGGGGAGAGGCGATGGCATGTCACGGCTGGCGGGAGACTATGGTGGCGCTGGCCTGGTGGGTGGCGAGGACCAGGACCTCGGCAATCTGGACGTGGGTGGGAGCGCTGGCGGCGTAGTAGACCACATCGGCTATGTCCTCGCCGGTCAGAGGCTTGACGCCCTTGTAGACATTGGCGGCACGGGCATCGTCGCCCTTGAAGCGGACCCGGCTGAACTCGGTTTCGACTAGGCCGGGCTTGATGTTGGTCACCCTCACCGGAGTGTCGGCCAGGTCGATACGCAGGCCGTCGGTCAGTGCCTTCACTGCTGCCTTCGTGGCACAATAGACGCTTCCCCCTGCGTAGGCAGCATCTCCGGCCACACTGCCTATGTTGATTACATGACCCCTGCCGCGTGCAACCATTCCCGGCACGACCAGGCGGGTCATTGTCAGAAGGCCTTTGACGTTGGTATCGACCATTGTGTTCCAGTCGTCGGGGCAGGCTTCATATTCCTTGTCCATTCCCAGGGCCAGGCCCGCGTTGTTGACGAGGACGTCGATATTCCGCCACCCGCCCTCCAGGGAATCCATTGCAGACTTGGCCGCAGCCTCGTCACGGACATCGAACCGCAGGGTCTTGACTGCAGCCCCGAGGGTCTCCAGGGACGTCTTGAGTGCCTCCAGACGGTCCTCCCTCCTGCCGGTGACAATCACATCATACCCACCGCGGGCGAACACCCGGGCGCATGCCTCACCGATTCCGCTCGTGGCCCCGGTGACAAGGACAATCTTTTTCATCATATTCAGTTATTAATCAATGTCTTCGTTTCATGGCTCTTAGGCATTGCGCCCGGCAGCCGTTTCAAGGAGCAGTGCAGTTTTCGCAGCTCCATATTCAATGAATATGACTCCGTCGCGGCGTGGCGTCGAGGTCTTCGGGGGTCATTGAATATACCGCGTTGCGCAGCAGGACTCCGAATTCGTCGAGGGTTCCGCATGCAGCCTGGACCTCGGGACTGATCGGGGCGCCGATTCCGATTCGCACCTGCCGGCCGGTCTTGTTCAGCACTTCGCGCGGCAGCCTCAGCACCCGGACCCTCCAGTCGATCAGGCCCAGGAGATAGTAGAAGTCCGAATTCCGGTCGAAAAAGCGCACCGGGACCACAGGCAGCTGCACCTTCCGGATGAAGCGCAGGATCGGTTCCTGCCATTGACGGTCGCGTATGCACCGGTCCTTAAGGCTCAGGTCGGAGACCGCTCCGGCAGGGAAAAGTCCCAGCGGATGGCCTTCACGCACATGTCGGAGCGCCTCACGGATGCCGGACATCGTCTGCTGGTCGGGAGCCTTGCGTTCGGTCCCGGTCGGGGTCACCTTGATGAAGGACGGTTCCAGAGCCTTGACCCGGCCAAGCACCTTGTTGACCATCACCTTGAAGTCTGGCCTGATGTGACCGAATATGTCGACGAGGGCCAGTCCGTCAATGCTGCCGTAAGGGTGGTTGCTGACGGTGATGAAGGGTCCGTCGGGGAGCATCCCTATGCCCGGTCCGAGAACCGAATAGCGCACTCCGAATTCTTCAAGAATATGCTTCGCGAATTCCGGTCCTTCGTAACAGTCGCAATGGTCATAGCCCGCCTGGATACGGTCAATTCCCAGCAACTTGAATATGCCCCTGGCGAGTCCGTGCCCCGCCCTGCCTCCGAACAGTGGCGAAACCTGTTCAAGTTCTTCTATTGGAAACAGTTCCATACTTTATTTCTTTCAATATTAGCGCTGGCACCAGGGCCGGCTTGCCAGTGGTCTGACCGGTGCTCCCGGCCGGTCCTCTGACCGGTTTCCCGTGCTGCACCTTCAGGCCGTTATTCCTTGCCGGTCCTCCCGACCGGTCCTAATGCCGGTCCTAATGCCGGTCCTCTAGCCGTGCCGGTGCTCGTCCCCGTGCCTCTAGCCGGCCGGTCCTCCTACCTCTTCTCCGAGGTCTCCTCCGGCTTCCCGTTCGACGCCTCAACCGATGTGTCTCCATGCTGCGGCATCGGGTCGAGGCGGGCATATTCACGGGCATCCATGACGACGGAGACAAGATAAATAACCGCCAGGATGGCGATAATAGCCCAGATGACGACAGTCGGTACTATTGTGTCGCAGATGTTGTCCCAGCAGAAAAACAGAACAGTGTTGATGAGCATGACAATAATCCTGAACTCAGTAGGACCGAGTTTGGCATAAGTCAACCTGAACTCGGACTTCAGATGAGCATTGATACTGACATTCAGCGAAAGCATCAGATAAAGGACATACGCCACCAGCGTAAGCTTAAGATCAAAGAATGGTGAAAGACCCGCACCCACAAACATGAACAGCTCATTGATAGCGTCCATCGTGTGGTCAAGGTAATATCCGTAAATAGGCCGCTGCTGTTTCCTGACCCGTGCCAGAGTGCCATCCAGCGAGTCACCATACCAGTTGATGACAAATCCGGCAGTTGAAAGCCAAAGGAAAGCAATATTGTAATTGGAAAGGTAGTAACCCAGACCAATCACGACAGCGCCGAAAGTACCTATCAACGTCATAATGTCAGATGTCATCCATCGGGGCTG
>JBJFDD010000113.1:0-9033 GCA_051889815.1 Candidatus Cryptobacteroides sp.
TTGGCCGGATCCTTGCGGCAGATGTCGCCTATGCGCTCGGTGTCGTGGTTGCCCGGGAAGATCATCATGTTCCTGACATCAGTGAAATAGAGGTCATTGGCAATGGAGTCATAGACTTTGGTGATACCCTCGTCCCAGCTCTCGGAGTCGGAGTTGATGCTGGACGCGATGGCGCTCATCAGACAGAAGTCCATAATCGAAGGCAGGTAGGAGTTGAATCCGTCCTTGTTGGGATTGTCCTTCTGCCAGTAGGCGACCTGAGGCACGTTGTTGCTCCAGACTTCACCGACGATGTTGAGGTTCGGATATTCATTGATGACACTCTTGTTCCACTCGGCCATCGGGTATTTTTCGTTGTACGGGTAGGTGTCGACGCGAAGTCCGTCGAGTCCTGCCCACTCGATCCACCAGACTGCCCACTGCTTGAAGTACTGCAGGAGGTATGGGTTGTCGAGGTTCATGTCCGGCATCGAGGTATCGAACCAGCCTCCGAGCATGTTCTGGCGGTCAATCTCGGCGCAGTAAGGATCGTTCTGTGCGGAGAAGGCACAGTTGGAATGGGTGTATTCCGGCCATTGGTGGATCCAGTCAGCGAAAGGAAGGTCCTCCATCCACCAGTGGTGGGTGCCGCAGTGGTTGGTGACGATGTCCATAATGATCTTGATGCCTCTCGCGTGGGCCTCGCGGACCATCTCGCGGTACTTCCAGTTGCTTCCGAAACGAGGGTCGATACGGTAATAGTCGGAGCAGGCATAGCCGTGGTAGGAGGACTGCGGCTCGTTGTCCTCAAGAAGAGGGGTGTTCCAGATGGCGGTCATACCGAGACCGGCGATGTAATCCAGCTGGTCCTCGATTCCCTGGATGTCTCCTCCGTGACGGCCGAAGAATGCCTCATAGTCAGCCTTTTCAGTAGTCTGGCAGGAATTGTCGTTGAAAGGGTCGCCGTTGACGAAACGGTCCGGCATGATGAGATAGATTGCATCGGCGGTGGAGAAACTCTTCCTTGATGCCGAGTTTTCCTCGCGCTGTCCGATGGTGTATGGGACGCAGAAGGACTGTCCTTCTTTGGTGAAACGCAGACTGACTGTTCCGGCCTCTGCATCCGGTGCGAAGGTGATGTCGATAAAAAGGTAATTCGGGCTATCGGCCTTGTGCACCTCCTTGATGCTGATGCCCTTGCCGTCCTCGAGAGTGACATCCCAGTTGGAGATGCCCTGTCCCTGGACCAGGAGCTGAAGCGGAGTCTTCATACCGACCCACCAGCAAGGAGGCTCGATTCTGGAGACAAGGTCGGAAGAGGTAACGATGTTCCATCCCCAAGGTGCCTTGAGTTCCACGCTGACTTTTACCCAGTCATCTCCGAGACTCCTCCTGTAGCTGAACTCCTCATCAGAGGAGCTCAGGATCTCGAACTCGCCTTCAGTGCTGCGGAGTGACGGATGATCCCTCCGGAGGAAATTGAGATAGCGGTAGAATTCGGTGTAGGAATTGGTCTTGTAGGCCTCCATTGGGTCTTTCTCGAAGAAAGCGAATCGCTTGTCGTTGCCGGTTTCCTGACCTGTGTACATCAGCGGCTGGCTCTGCGGAAGGGTCCAGCAAAGGACGGTCATTGTCTGCCAGGCCTCTCCCATACGTTCGAACTCGGTGCCGGCCCAGGAGTTCTCATCGTGGTTGGAAGTGAAACAGAGGCGGTGGGCATCGGCGGGATATTCATTGGCGTTCCACTCGAGATAAGCTGCGAGGGAGTCGGCGCAGGCGCGTCCCTGGGCGATGTCGTTCAGCAGGTGGTGCAGTTTCCAGGAATATGTCGTGTTGAATCCGACCTCGTGCAGCCAAGGGGTCTCGCCCTCTGCAAGGAAGTAGAGCGGGCCATATTCATTGCGCAAGGCTGGAATTGTCTCAGCCCAGAAGTCTTCCGGGACGATGTATGCCATGTCGCAGCGGAATCCGTCCACTCCCCTGTCGAGCCAGAATCGCATGCTGCTGACCATTTCGCGGCGCATGTCGGAGTTGGCGTAGTTGAGTTTGGCGATGTCCGTCCAGTCATATTCAACAATCGTGTTGCCGTTCTCGTCGCGGACGTACCAGTCAGCGGGCTTTCCGTCGACCCAAGGATGGTCCGGCGAGGTGTGGTTGGCGACCCAGTCGAGGATGACTTTCATTCCGAGGCCGTGAGCCGCGTCGACAAATTCGTCAAAGTCTTCAAGGGTACCGAACTCGGGATTGATGTCGCAGTAGTCCTTTATGGCATAGTACGAGCCCAGAGTCCCCTTGCGGCCTTTTTCACCGATAGGATAGACCGGCATCAGCCAGACGATGTCAACTCCGGCCTCCTTGAGAATCGGAAGGATTTCCCTGGCGGCATCGAAGGTGCCTTCAGGAGTCAGCTGGCGGGTGTTGAGTTCATAAACCACACCTTCAGAGGCATCGTTTCCGGATGATGTCCCGGTATTCCGGCCGCATGAAATGGCGAAAGCGGCCAGGCACATAAAGATGATGAGTCGTTTCATATAGCGCAGTATTTATTTATGCTTGAAGTCTTTATCTGAAAAAAGTTGTCCTTCCCGAGTGTGAGGAGACGGTATTCATGATGGTTGCCCCACGAGGCCGGCCTGTCCCTCAGGACAGTGTCCTCACCGGTGTCATTATCGATGTAAGGGGATATCATACTATGCCATTTCTTGATTCTGCCCATGCTGCTGTCATAGTAGAAAAGCTGTGCCGAAGCGGAGCAGAGGTAGACCAGCCTGGCTTTGTAATAGTCCCTGTACTGAGGAATCTGAAGAATCTTGTGGATGAGAGGATTGCTGCCGGAAACACCCCACTCCAGAGGATTGTGCCTGCCGGAATCCGACTGAACCCCGCAGGAAGAACTTGTACCGAGGGTGTTGTCGTAGTCGTAGGGAATGAAATGGAACCTGTAAACATTCCTGTCAGTGGAGTCGAAGTAGATGTAGTAGTTGTTGCAGTTGTTCCAATAGTCGTCCCACATTCCGCAGACTACGTTGACGGCATAGGTGTCGAGAAGAAGTTCGACATCGCAATGTGTTGAAATCCACTGGTAAAAATCATCTCCGGACAGTCGGCTCAGGTTGTCTATGAAATTCTGAAGCTGCAGTCTGGCTGCCGTGAACCTCTCTGTGTTTGTCTTCAGTTCGTAGGTGTAGTCCTTTCCGTCGTCCAAATCGGGACCCATTTTCGCATCACGATCCGCAAGACTGGCTCCGTAACGGCATTTCCAAAGATTGCCTGAGGCATTGCCGAACTGTTCCTGACGGTTCTTGACGAAATCATCATCCACAGCCTCTATCATTGAATATATTCCGAAATATGCCTCCTCGCTGTCGCCTTCCACCTTGATAAACAGACGGCAGTAGGAAGCCCGTGAGGCGGTCCATACTCCAAAGCGGCGGAAAAGGTCATAGCAATAGACTTCCCTGCAATATGCCGGGTCTTCCTTGAACCACTTCAGGACAATCTTCTTGACGCCACGTATCTTGTGCTCCTTGTCCTTGACATACTTGTGGAGATTGAGAAGGAAGTGGCAGTGATGCCAGTCGGCATTGTCCCGGACATGTTGAACACCGGAGACTCCTTCCGGCCGCCGGCGGGAAGTGTTGCCTTTGAGGCGGATTCCGGCTTCTGTTATTTCATAGGAATCATCTCCCTTGAGGAAGCGGACATCACAACTGACATGCGTTGAATTGTCCGGATTGAGGTCAAAATTCTTCAGGAGAGAATTCCACTCCTGTAGCGGGAATTCCAGATGGACCTCCGGAAGAGCTTCTATGTCAAAAACATAGTCTATCCCTTCAAGTTGCGTTTCGAGTTCTCCTTCCGGCCGGGAAGGTACCGTCACGGGGTCCTTCGAACAGCCTTGGGAGAAAAGGACGATGCATAGCAGCAGCAATATCCAGGACAGCCTTATACCCATCTGACTACCAGTTTATGAATATCTTCCATTCTGAAGCCGCCATCTTGAGGCTGGCGCTGCTGCCGGTGTAGTTCTCCGAGGCATCCCTCAGATTTGTCCAGGTCCCTTCGGAAGGGAAACTCAGATTGATTCCGGTTTCGCTGAGGTTGAAGTTGCCGACAAGGACGAAACTCTTGTCTCCGCTGGAGACGGTGATGGTCTTTCCGTTGTTCCAGCTGCTCGTGCCTACCTTCAGGCTGACAGAGGCGGACGCCCCGAAGAATTCGGGATTGTCGTTCCGGAACTTGAGGATGGCGCGGTAGTCATCGTGGAGAAGTTTGCGGTCGGGATCGTCGAGATATTCCCAATGCACAGGCTTGCGTCCCGTCCTGCCTCCTTCGTTGATGCTGACATCATAGCCGAGTTCCTGGAACTGCCAGATCATCTTCGGGCCAGGCACCAGGAGAAGGAAGGCGCCGCAGAGCGATTCCCTCTGCATCCTCGCCTTGAGGCTGTTCTTTACTGAAGCGTTGCCTTCGGTGAGGGACTTGTAGGCTGTCCTTTCCTCGTCATGGCTCTCCGAGTAGCCGACAAGGGAACCGAACGGCATGCTTGTTCCGGTCCAGAGACCTCCAAGATCGCTGCCGGAAGCATTGCCCTTTGCGGCTTCACAGAACGAATAGTTGAGGTTTCTCCAGACTTTCATTCCGTCTGCCGCAAGTTCATTTTCCTCCTTCGTCTCGCAGAAATGCTCAAGGATGACCATTGCGTCGGGGTTGACGGCCTTGATCGCCGAGTTGTAGTCCTTGAGGATGGCGATTCGGCTTTGGTCGTAATTTGATGCGTTGTCTTCTGTGCATTGGCGGTTGGTAAATCCCTTGGTGAGGTCGAAACGGAAACCGTCAACCTTGTACTCGGTCAGGAGGTATTCAAGGCTTTCCTTGACGTGGCTGCGTACAAGCCTGTTCTCGTGGTTCCAGTCGTGGAAGACGCTGTAGGGATGAGGGGCGTCGACATTGAAGAACGGGTTCCAGGATGCTGTCTTGTTGGCGGAAGCGTCCCACCAGAGTTTGGCGTAAGGATGTGCCCCGGTGGCCTGGTTGTAGACAACGTCGACAATCACGGCGAGTCCCCTTCCGTGGCATTCGTCAATGAATTCCTTGTACTTGTCAGGAGAGCCGTAGGCCTTGTCAAGGGCGAAATATGAGCAAGGGTTGTAGCCCCAGGAATCGTTGCCGTCAAACTCCTGGACCGGCATCAGTTCGATTGCCCCGACTCCGAGGTCGCTGAGATAATCGAGCCTCTCCAGAGCTCCGTTGAGGTCGGAGGTCGAGGTGAAGTCCCTCAGATGCATTTCATAAATCAACAGATTGTTCCTGTCCTTTATCTTGAATCCTTCATTCTTCCACCTGTATTCCTGCGGCTGGACACAGAACGCGCCGACCAGGCCGCTAGTCCCTTCAGGATAGGCCCGGAGATCAGGGAAAGTGGTTGAAGAGATGTATTTGTCATTCGATGAGTCGTACACGATTTCCGAATATGGGTCGTGGACTTTCTTGGAGCCATCCTGAGTTCCCAGCCAGTACTGGAAACGGTACTCCTTTCCTTTTTCGGCAGAGGTGAACGTGTACCACCAGACTCCCTGCTGGTCGTCGCGCTTCATCGCATAGTCCTTGCTGCGCTTGAAGCCATTGAAGTCTCCGATGAGGTAGCACCAGTCGTGCCTGCGGCCACGGGTGTCCTTGTCATAGAGAACGAGGGTGACACTGCCGTCCGGGTTGTAGTTGATTCCGTGCTTTGCTCCGGACGGGAGGCTTTCGTTGACCACCGGGTCCGGGACGAAAGTGTTCTTGCTGTCGTTGACCTTGATGAAGAGGTCTTCGGTCTGCATTGATCCGTCAGCACTGCGGACAACTACTCCTATCTTGTTGACTGGTGTGTCTCCCGAACCGAAATATTCACGGATGGTAGGTTTGAGATCGAGTTTCCACAGGTTGGCTTCCTCCATGGGCTGGAAGCGGCATTTGTCGATGTTGGTGTTCCAGTCTGCCTGGACGTACATCCACTCGGTCTCGACAATTCCGATGTGGGCGTAGATTGGCTTGGTGTAGCCGAAGAATTTCGTACCTTGGGCGGCACGGTAATAGAGTGTACACTCGCTGTCGACATCAGGAAGTTCCTCGGTGGTGAAAAGACCGGTCTTTCCCGGCCCGATCACTTCATTGACAGTTTCCTGGCTGACATTGACTGTGACTTTGAGACATCCCGGAGCAGAGAATTCAATCCGGCCGGCCCTCGGCTGGGCACCGCATTCTTCCGCCTTGATCACTACTTCTCCTCCAGGGGCCGTACCGGACAGGGGCGAAACCGTGAACCAGTCCCCCTCCTTGACTTCGCAATTCCAGGTTTCGGCATTGGTGGTCACAGTGATGGTCTGGCTGGAGGCTGACTTTGCAAAAACGACAGTCGAAGGTTCGATTTTCAGTTGCTTTGCAGTCTGCAGCGGATCCTTTTCACCACAGGAAACAGCTAACAGGGAAAGTAATGTTAATATGCTGAGAATACCTTGTCTGAAGTTTATCATCTCGCTTCGGAATATTAAAAAGTGGCCGGACAGTCACGTCAGTTCCGGAGACGAAGACTGTCCGGCCACATAAGTTATGATAGAATACCAAGATTATTTGATTGTACCTGTACCGTCATTGAAATCAAGGGTGACTACCTGGCCGGCACCAGCGTTTACTCTTTCCTGGTCAGGACCGGTTCCACGATAGGCAATCTTGCCGTCAAGGATGATGAACTCACGGGTCCACCAGTCGGTCGTGGCTCTTGCAGACTCTACGTACATGCGCAGTTCGCCGTCAGCGACAAGAGTAACTTGCAGCGTCTTGCCATCCTGGGTAAAGAGGGCATTGGACATTCCGGCATCCCAGCCTCCGAAGCAGGACCCGATACCATAGATACGGGCAGGCTCCATGTGAAGGATGTCGTTCTTGAGGTCAATGTGAACCAGATAGAATCCGTCCTGGTCAACAATACAGTTACCACCGCCCTGGGAGAAGCCTTCGTTGGTTCCAAGTCCATTGAATTCCTTTCCGTTCCATGCTTTTGCTGGGCAGAACTTGAAATTCTTCCCGGCAGAGAAGTACCTGACTGTCCAGAACTGGCCTGGTGCCTTGTCATCCTGGTTGTAGACAGGGACAAGATCGACGACTTCGTTGCTGGACCAATCCCAGCTGCCGAACTCATCACCGATCATGTACATGGTCTCAGGGAATGCAACCGCATTGACTGTAACTTCCTTGGTAGCTGCATTGAAGATGACCTTGTAGTCTCCGTCAGCAGGAAGTTTGATGTCGGAACCCGGTTGTACTGCGGTGAAAGGAGTACCAATCTCAACAACGAAATCACCTGAAGGTGCGCCATAGGTGTTGGCATCGTCCCATGAGAAATCATAGCGGATCTTGAAACCACCGGCAATGGTGACGACAGGACTTGTCCAGACATCACCGTCCTGGGTCATCATGACGTCGGTACTCCATGTGTCTCCGTTGATCATTCCGATGAGGGAATAACCGCTCACGTGCTTCTCCATGACCAGAGTCTTGGCTGCATAGTCAAGCGTGATGTCGTATGCTCCTGCCTCAGGAATCTGGATATTCGTACCTCCGAGATCGAATGCTATTCCCAATTCCGGTTTGAAGACGCCATAAGGATTGGAAGAATCAATGGTAGAAGTGGAATTGGTTTCAGGACCTCCGTAGTTCTCATTAGCCCAATCGTGTCCTGCGACAATCTTGAACTCGTCTCCGGCAGCGAACTCATAGTTGCGAAGAACCCAAATGTCACCGCTGAGGTTGGCCATATTGGTGCTTTCGTCGGTCGGGGACCAGCTGTTGAAGTTACCTGCAAGGCTCCAGATGGTCGGCTTGACCGGCTCCGGAGCGACCTCAGGAAGACCAGGTTCAGGCTGACCGAACATCGAAGCGCTGACAGAGTACTCCATCTTGTTGAGGTCAAAGTAGATGCGGTAGTCACCTGCTTCGAGAGGAATGTTTCCACCGCCTTGTACGAGACCTTCGCCACTGTCACCCCAGTTCGTGTCCCAGCCAGCGTCAATACGGAACTTGAACTCGGTTGCGCTTGCGGCCTGGACGTCAACGTAGAACCGGTTGTAGCCAGGGTTATATTCCATGACGATGTCATTGTTCCAGTCTCCGCCGAAGCCGATGAGGCCCATCTGATTGAAGCTGAACTCCTTGGTGAGGGTGAGGCTGCTCTTGTCGAATGAGAACATATAGAAGCGGTCGCTGTAGCAGCTGATGTTACCGCTGCCTCCGTCGTTGATCAGGCTGACAGTCGAAGCCTCGGATCCAGGTGCTGCCGCACTGTTGTCGATACCCCAGTTGCCGTGATCCCAGTCGGCTCCTCCGGTAAGCTTGAAGCCATTGGCAGCCTTCCCGCCGAAGTCAATCAGACCGCTGTAGGTGGTGCCGTCCTTCTTGTAGTTGTACAGGTACTGGAGGGAAGGATCGGCATGACCCCATTTGCAGTAGTCGCCTATGACATAGATGAAGCCGTAGGTGTCCTTGTCGCTCACAAGCATGTCGTAAGGAGTAAAGACTCCCTTTGCGACATTGGACAGGAGCTGTGTTCCGGCAACTGCAGTGTTCTGGTCGTTTGACATGTCTGACTGGAGACGGAAGTAGAGGGTGAACTCCTGTTCAGGAGCCGCGCCAAGATTGAGGATGAACGAATTCAGGCTCTTCTGGGCAATGGTGGCAGTCCCTTTTCCGATGGTAGCGGCGATTACATCCCCATTCTCGAAATCGGAGCTGGCGGATGCATAGAGAGAATAGCGCACAGCGCACTTGATGCCATAGTCGGCCTCGTTGAAAGAGAGGACGATGTCATTACCGTCGACTGAAAGAATCGTGGTAGCAGCATCGCTGAGGACAGGTGCAGTGGTCTTGGCGGGATCGAAGTACACCAGAGTGTCTCTTTGGTCCACACAACCTGCTGCAAGAAGTCCTGCTGCAAGAATGCTTAGGCCACCTTTGATTATTTTATTCATATCTAATTCAGTTTAAAAGCATTAATTGGACTTTGAGTAACCAGGG
>JBJFDD010000114.1:0-9029 GCA_051889815.1 Candidatus Cryptobacteroides sp.
AACGAGATTCGAACTCGTGAAACCCTTTAGGGGTTTACACGCTTTCCAGGCGTGCCTCTTCAGCCACTCGAGCATCTCTCCTTTGATGGCCTGCCGATGTTTATCGGACGAGCCGTTTTGCAAAGATAGGAATAATCCTTGAAAAACCAAATATTCAGAGGCAACACCCTTTGATGAATCCGGGGAATGACTCAGAGTGTTCCTTGTTTAAGCTTTTCGATGTACTGGTCGATGCGGTGCAGCTGGGAAGGAATCTGGATGCTCTGCGGGCATTTGCCCAGGCATTCGCCGCAACCTATGCAGTGGTCGGCCTGGCGCACGGTAGGGATGGCCCTGCTGTAACTGACGAGGTAGGCCCTGCGGAGGCGGGCATAGTTATCCTGCTCCTTGTTCTGAGGGAAGGTCCCCTCGTTGATGCACTTGTTGTAGTGGGAGAATATTCCAGGAATGTCAATCCCGAACGGGCATGGCATGCAGTACTTGCAGGCCGTGCAGTCGACGGTAGGGTAGTTCGCCATGATGTCTGCGATGTCCTTGCTTAGGTACTCAAGCTCTTCCGGGGTCAGAGGTTTGAAATCCTGGAAGGTGTTGAGGTTGTCCTGGAGATGTTCAAGATAAACCATGCCGCTGAGGATGGTAAGAATCCGCGGGTAGGAACCGGTGAACCTGAATGCCCAGGAGGCCATTGAGGCCTGTGGGTCCCGTTCCTTCAGCCTGTTGGCGACACTCGCCGCCGGACTGGCCAGCCGCCCTCCCAGCAGCGGCTCCATTACCACTATCGGAATCTCGCGCTTGTCCAGCTGCTCGTACAGATAGTCTGCATTGACATTCCGCTCACCGTCCGCGTGCTGCCAGTCCCAGTAGTTCATCTGGATCTGGAGGAAGTCCCAGTGGTATTTGTCGTGAAGGGCAAGGAGCTGGTCGAACTCATCCCTGTTGCCGTGGAAGGAGAGTCCCAGCTGGCGGACCTTGCCTTTCTCACGTTCGCCCTGGAGGAATTCCATCATCCCGTTGTCGATGAATCTGGCATTGAAGTTCAGCAGACCGCCCCTGCCGAGGGAGTGCAGGAGGTAGTAGTCGATGTAGTCAGTACGGAGGTACCTGAAGGAGTCGTTGTAGAGCTTCATCGAGGCCTCGCGGGAGTAGTTCGAGAAGTTGGAAAGTTTGGTGGCGATGAAATATTCATTCCTCGGATGCCTGCTCAGGGCTTCCCCCGTGGCCTCCTCCGAGAGGCCCTGCATGTAGACAGGGGCGGTGTCGTAGTAGTTGACGCCGTTTGCCAGGGCGTAGTCGATGAGCCGGTTGATGACCTCCTGGTCCGGGACATCTTTCCCTTCAGGGCCTTTTATCATCGGGAATCTCATGCAGCCGTAACCCAGGAGTGAGACCTTGTCGCCGTTGCCGGTGTTGGTCCTCAGCTCCATCTTGCCGAGGGAAGAGCCCTCGTCTTTGCGGAGCAGTTCGCCGGCGGTCTTCTTCGGGGCGCAGGCTCCTGCGAGGGCGGCGGTACCTGCCACAGCGGCACCTTCGGAAGCTATTCTTATGAAATCTCTTCTGTTGATTTTGTCTTTCATGGCGTATGAATATTCAGGGCTGTTCTTTCAGGTTTTCAGGGTGGATTCCGACCTCAGGTCCTGTGGTGGATTCCGATGTCAGATTTCGTGGTGGATTTCGACGCCGTCAACGGTGATTGCACTCAAAGGGCGGGCAGGGCAGAGGTTCTCGCAGGCTCCGCATCCGATGCATCGCTCTTCGATGACGGACGGTATCCGGAGACTGTTCGGATCTTCAGGGTTGAGGCTGACCATGGTGATGGCGCCGGCAGGGCAGTGACGGGCACAGTTGCCGCAGCTGACAGACTTCTCCTTGACAACGCAGAGGTCGAGGTCGACCCGGGCGGTACCGATTTTCAGGCCGGTCTTCTCTTCCGGAGTAATCGGCAGGATTGCACCGGCAGGACAGACCTCTGAACATTTTACGCATTCAGGGCGGCAGTAGCCCCTCTCGTAGGACATCTGTGGCTGCATCAGATGCTCGAAATCGGACGACGGACGCAGCACGTTGTTCGGACATACACTCACGCAAAGCTGGCAGGCGGTGCACCTGTCGTAGAACTTCCTGACACTTTCCGAACCGAACGGAGTGAGAGGAACTGTCCTGGATGGAGCGACCTTCGGCAGGATTTCCGCCAGGCCGCCGTCCCTTTTCTTGTCATCGTCGCCCTTTTCCTGGGCTTGTGCGGAAACGGCTGCACCTCCAAGTGCTGAACTCCCAAGGGCGATGGCGCTTCCTGCAAGGAAGGCCCTCCTGCCCGCATCGTGGCCTTTTCCCGCCTCAGGCTCCTTCCCGGTGCCGGCATTGTCTTTCTTCCAGGCGAAGCAATAGTCAAGAGCTCCGAACTTGCAGCTCTCAAGGCAGTCGAAGCAGTCCACGCAGCGGCTGTAGTCAATCTGCTTGTTGTCTATGTCGATGCACGAAGCCTTGCACTGGCGCTCGCAGGCGTGGCAGCTCCGGCACTTCGACTTGTCGATTATCGGACGGAACATCGAGAATCTCGAGAAGAAACTCAGGAAGGTGCCCACAGGGCAGATGGTGTTGCAGTACGTGCGGCCGTTTTTCCAGGCAAGGATGCTTACTCCGACCAGGGTCACTGCGGCGACCACCAGGGTAGGGAGGCTCTTGAGCCAGACTTCCCTTGTCACGAAGGCATAGCTTTCATGCCTTTCGGCTATACCTGCGAGGAGGTTGTTGCCCCAGAGCACGACAGGGGAAAATATGCTCTGCACTATTCTCCCCCAGGCGCTGTACGGCTCCAGAAGGGCGACCAGCGATCCGAGTCCCGCAACAAGAGCGACCACCATCAGGACAAAGAGCGGGTAGCGCAGCCACTTCATTTCCTTTGAATATGCCTGTTTCATCTTCTTGCCCTTCCTGCCCCGGCTGACTGCGAAGACTCCGTCCTGGAACACTCCCAGAGGGCAAATGACTGAGCAATAGACCCTTCCGAAGATGAGGGTCAGTACCAGCAGGACGGCAACGGTGAGAAGGTTCGCCGCGAGGATTGCCGGCAGCAGCTGGATCTTGGCGAGCCATCCCAGCCACAGGTGGATTGTTCCCGTGAAGTCCAGGAAGAGAAGCGTGATTGCGATGAAGCAGAAGATTGCCAGAGAGGTTCTGATTTTCTTGAGCATATTCTTGTCTGTCTTTGAATATTCAGGTGTATCCATTTTCTCCCTAGTCGAGGATGACAAGAGCCATTGACTCGTGCGAGAAGGTAAGTCTTATGCTGTCGGAGGACGCCCTGTTGAGAGTGGCCTTCCACCAGTTGTCGAAACGGACGTCGTCTGTGGGCCAGACCAGTCCTTCGGAGCGGATCCGAAGGGAATTGTCAGGACTGAAGATCGAGACGTTCCTCCCTTGCCCGACCCAAAGTTCGCAGGAGGAAGTGATTGCAAAAGCGGTTGAATAGTCCGAAACCATGTCCATGAATATTCCCCCTTCCTGCGGGTCACCGCCCATCCCGAAGGTCCTGGCATATTCCATGAGGAGGGAAAGATTGCCTATCGTGTGGCATTCCCTCTTGCCGGTGGCTCCGAGGATGTGGATGGTGTCCACTTCCGGATGGTTCTCCGCGATGTGTCGTACTGCCTTGGTCTGGTCGTTGTCGTCCTGGGACGCCACTTCCACGATGAGGTCGGAATATTCATTCCTGAGTTTCCCGCTGAGGGAGTCCATGTCGCCGATGACAACGTCCGGAAGCTTGCCTGAGTCTCCCCAGATGGCTTTCCTGTTGCGCAGGAAGGACCGGAAGCCTCCGTCGCAGCAGACAATCAGGTCCGCCTGCCTCAGAAGCTGTCTTGGATATTCCTTCGCGGGGAAGGTGCCGTTGCCTATGATGACAGCCTGGCTCATTGCCTTGTCTTTGCAATTTCAGCCTTGGATGTACCCGGAGTGGTTGTGTAGGATTCCGGTTCGCGGAATCCGGCGAGGAAGGCCTTGATGTCCATCCGCTTCTTGCCCGCAACCTGGACTTCCTTGAGGGCGATGGCTCCGTCCGCCGTGGCGATGTGCAGGAAGGTCCTGCCGTCGGAAATTATCGTGCCTGGAGCCTTCCCGGTGGCCTGGAGAACCTTCTCGGACGAGTAGATCTTGAGCTGGAGCGGGGCTCCTCCTTCCTTGACGACTTCAGTGAAGGCGGCAGGGTAAGGACTCAGGCCCCTGATGAGATTGTAAACGTGCTTCGTGGTGTCGTCCCAGTCGATGTGGCAGAGTTCACGGTTGAGTTTGGGAGCCGGCTTGAGCACTTCGGAGCCCTGGATGAAACTTCTCTGTACCCTTGTCTCTACATTGTGCTCTATGAGGCCCTCAACTGTCTGTACGACCATCTCTGCCCCGATAGGCATGAGCTTGTCGTGGACATCACCTGCAGTGTCGGTTTCGTTGATTACCAGGTCCTGGCGGAGGATGATTCCGCCGGTGTCGATGTTCTTGTCGATCATAAAGGTGGTCGCTCCAGTCCTGGTCTCGCCGTTGATGACTGCCCAGTTGATAGGAGCTGCGCCCCTGTACTGTGGCAGCAGGGCGGCGTGAAGGTTGAATGTACCGAGTTCAGGCATGGTCCAGACCTCTTCAGGCAACATCCTGAAGGCGACCACGACGAAGATGTCAGCCTTTAAGGACTTCAGTTCCCGGAGGAATTCAGGGTCCTTGAGTTTCAGTGGCTGGAGTACCGGAATGCCCTTTTCTACAGCGAATTTCTTCACTGCGCTCTCATTGACCTTCTGGCCTCGACCGCTTGGCTTGTCGGCCACTGTCACTACTGCCACTACGTTGTAGCCATTCTCCAGGAGGGCCTTGAGTGGTGCCACGGCGAACTCCGGAGTTCCCATGTAAACTATTCTTGTCTTCTTGAACATTGCTGCAATTTTGCTCTTTGCTTTCCTCCACCAGTTCTTGAGTGTGTCCAGGTTGGAGATGTCAGTGTCGTGGATGGCTTTCCATGTCAGGAATATTCCGATGGCGAGCAGTACCCCCGATGACAGGAATGCTCCGGTGACAGCGGACACTGTCCCGTCCTTGGCCAATTTGACCGCAGTGATGTCAATCACCCAATAGAGGGCGAACATCAGCAGCGATGCGATGGCCGAGACTCCGATGCCTCCCTTCCTGATGAGTGCTCCCAAAGGGGCACCGATGAAGAACATCACAAGGCAGGCCAGGGCCTGGCCGTAGCGTCGGAGATATTCCAGAGCGGTTCTCCTGAGCTTTACGGTGTAGTCGAAGGCTCCGAACTGGTAGGTAGTCAGGTTGGACTCCATCTGCCTGGCGTTCGCAGCTGCATTCTCCAGGGCGGCCGCAGTCTCCTCTTCTGTCGAGAAATTGAGGTAGGAAGGATCCCTGAAGACGGTCGTGATGCCGGAGGCGGTGGTGTCCAGCTGGTTCTGGAATGCGAACAGATAGGATGCCGCAGTGCTTATCAGCTGTTCCTTTTTTGTGCTGTCCCTTACGTCCTTGAGCGCAAACCTCTGTTCGTTCAGTTTCTTGATCGGGAGGACCTTGACCTGGTCGCCATAGCGGGCGCTGTCGGACTTCTGGAAAGCGTAGTTCTCGAGCGCCATGACCATCTCCTGTTTGGAGAACTCGACCTTCTGGAGCTGGAAGGTACTGTCCCGGTATTCCCTGGTGTTGGTTTCCTGATAGTTGGTTCCGTTGAAGAGGCTCAGGGTCAGGTAGGACTTGTCCTTGGACATCTTCATGATAGCGGAATCGGCGAGGGTGAGCCTGGTGTTGCCCTTTGCGGAATGGTCGTAGAGCATGACGCCTTTCATCATTCCGGTCTTTTCGTCCCTGTCTGTCACGCGAAGGACATATCCGTCCACCCCGTCGTAGAATATTCCCGTAGGAATCTTGATTTCTTCCTTTGTCTGTCCGATATCCTCCCTGAGGGTGTAAATCTCGTTGTAGGACTTCGGGACGAGGGTGTTGATGACGAAGAAGGTGGCGATGGTGATGAATATCGAAGCCACGAAAAGGGGAGTCATCACCCTGAGCACGGACACTCCTGCGGCCTTGAGGGCTATCAGCTCATTGTTCTCCCCGAGGCTTCCGATTGTCATCATCGAGGCGAGAAGGGTCGCCAGGGGCAGGGACATCGGCAGGACGGTGCAGCTTCCCCAGAAGAGGAACTCCACCACGATTCCGATGCTCAGGCCTTTGCCGACCAGCTCGTCGATATAGACCCACAGGAACTGCATCACCAGGATGAAAATGACCACCAGGAGGATCATGAAGAATGGTCCTATGAACGAGGTCAGTATGAATCTGTCGATTTTCTTCATCGGCGGGATGCATGAATATTTCGATGGCGCCTGGACTTCCGTCCTTTAGACGGTAGCGAGTTCAACCAGTTTGGCCATGGCATCATCCAGTCCGTTGACGTTGCGTCCTCCGGCTGTTGCAAGTCCCGGCTGTCCGCCTCCGCCGCCCTGGATGAACTTGGCGGCCTCGCGGATGTCCTTGCCGGCATTCCTGCCTTTGGCAACGAGGTCATTGGAGTACATGAGCATGAGGCTCGGCTTGCCCTCGCTTTCGATTGCCGCCGCAATGACGGTGTTCTGGATTTCCTTCTGGAGCAGCAGCGCCGCATCGCGCACCATTGTCGGGTCGATGTCGGCATCGGCGACCTGCCTGATGCGGATGAGGTTTATTCCATTCACGGTTTCGCCGCTTTCCTTGAGGGTCCGGGCGAGAGCGGCTGCTTTCTGCTTTGCAAACTCGTCGGCTTTTTTCTTGTACTCGGCGTTCTCATTGATGAGTTTCTGGATTGAACCTGGAAGGTCAGGAACGTTGTTGAAGAATGCCCTGGCGGTGCGGAGCATGTCCTGGAAACTCTCTGAATATGCCTCTGCGGCCTCGCCGGTCACAGCCTCGATACGGCGGATACCGGCAGCGATTGCGGATTCGCCGGTAATCTGGAAGTAGCCGATGTTGCCGGTGGCGGAGGTGTGACAGCCACCGCAAAGTTCGACACTGTCGCCGAACTTGACAACCCTGACGACATCACCGTATTTCTCCCCGAACAGGGCAATCGCGCCCATTGCCTTGGCCTCGTCCATTGTAGCATCCCTCTTCTCCTCGAGGGCAAGGTTCTTGCGGATGAGGGCATTGACTTTCTTTTCCACGAGCCGGATCTGCTCATCGGTCATCTTCTCGAAATGTGAAAAGTCGAAGCGGAGATAATTCTCGCAGACATAGGATCCCTTCTGTTCCACGTGGGTTCCGAGGACCTCCCGGAGCACCTCGTCGAGCAGGTGGGTGCAGCTGTGGTTGTTCGCAATCTTCTGCCTGCGACCTGCATCGACGCAGAGGGTGAAGGTCTCTGTAGGGTCTGAAGGAAGCCTTTCGGCGATGTGGATGGTGAGACCGTTTTCCTTGACGGTGTCTGTGATGGCAATCTTCTCCCCGCTTTCAGAAATGAAGAAACCGGTGTCACCTACCTCGCCGCCCATTTCCCCGTAGAACGGGGTGCGGTCGAAGACCAGCTGGAGCATTTCCTTGTTCTTCTGCTTTACAGTCCGCTGTCTCAGGAGAATTGCTCCTTCGACGGTAAGATTGTCGTAGCCCACGAACACCTCCTCTCCCGGAGAGTACTCGATCCAGTCGCCGAATTCGTTGGCGGTGGCGTTGCGGGCTCTCTCCTTCTGCTTCAGGAGTTCGGCGTTGAAGCCTTCCATGTCGACAGTGTAGCCGTGTTCGGCGGCAATCAGTTCGGTGAGGTCAATCGGGAATCCGTAGGTGTCGTAGAGGACGAAGGCCTCGCTGCCGGAGATGACCTTGGTGCCGGCATTCCTGGCAATGTGCTCGTCCATCAGTTTGATGCCGCGGTCGAGAGTCCTCAGGAATGACATTTCCTCCTCCCTGATGACATTCACGATGAGTTTCTGCTGTTTCGCGATCTCGGGGTAGGCCTCGCCCATGTCCTCGACAAGCTGCGGGATGAGGGAGCAGAGGAACGGTTCGTCGAATCCCAGGAAGGTGTAGCCGTAGCGTACAGCCCTGCGGAGGATTCTCCTGATCACATAGCCGGCCTTGTTGTTGGAAGGCAGCTGGCCGTCTGCAATCGAGAAGGCGATGGCCCTGATGTGGTCGGCGATGACCCTCATCGCAACCTCTACGTCGGCATTCTCGTGGTACTTGTGTCCCGAGAGTTCTTCTATGCGGGCGATGCAGCCTGAGAATATGTCGGTGTCGTAGTTGCTGTCCTTCCCCTGAAGGACCATGCAGAGCCTTTCAAAGCCCATCCCGGTGTCGATGTTCTTTGCCGGGAGGGACTCCAGGGAGCCGTCGGCCTTGCGGTTGTACTGCATGAACACAAGGTTCCAGATTTCGATGACCCGGTCGTTGTCGGTGTTGACCAGGTCCTTGCCCGGAATCCTGGCAATCTCCTCGTCGGACCGCAGGTCGATGTGGATTTCGGAGCATGGACCGCAAGGGCCGGTGTCGCCCATCTCCCAGAAGTTGTCGTGCTTGTTCCCGAGGATGATGTGGTCCTCCGGCATAAGTTTCATCCAGGCCTGGCGGGCTTCCTCGTCGAGAGACGTGCCGTCCTCTGCGCTGCCTTCAAAGACTGTGGCGTAGAGCTTGGATTTGTCAATCTTGTAAACTTCCGTCAGGAGTTCCCACGCCCAGGTGATGGCTTCTGTCTTGAAATAGTCCCCGAAGCTCCAGTTGCCGAGCATCTCGAACATCGTGTGGTGTCTTCCGTCATGTCCTACCGCTTCGAGATCGTTGTGCTTTCCGCTGACCCTCAGGCATTTCTGGGAGTCGGCCGCCCTCTTTGACTTCGGGGCTGAATTGCCCAGGAATATGTCCTTGAACTGGTTCATTCCGGCATTTGTGAACATCAGGGTAGGGTCGTTCTTGATGACCATCGGAGCCGACGGCACGATGGTATGGCCTTTGGACTCGAAGAAATCCAAAAACTGTTGTCTTATCTCTTTGGCTGTGTACATGATTGTATGTCAATATAT
>JBJFDD010000115.1:0-2452 GCA_051889815.1 Candidatus Cryptobacteroides sp.
TGAATAGTATTTTGTGTTCCACCATGCGTCGGCTCCCAACTGCATCTTCAGGATGCCCTTGGCGATGTTCAACTGCATGTACCATCTGGCGTTCGCTGCCAGGAGAGGGAGCGGCACTACCTCCTGGTTGGAAGACAGCTGGAACAGCAGCCGGTTGTCAAGGTGCAGTATTCCAAGTTTGAAATTCTTGGTGAGGGCGGCGCTGAATATGCTCATCGGGACAGTGTTCTGCATTATTGTGGCCGATGGGTCGAAGTAGATGTTGTTGGAAAGAAGGGCATAGCCTGCCTCCAGGCCGAAATTCCAGCGTGGTATGGACAGGTTCCCGCTTATCTTTGTGGTGGAGATCTTGCTGAAGGAGTTCTCCCATCTGTAGTGGTTGGAATAGAAATGCTGGTAGTAGAAATCAGGCTCTTTGAGGGAAGTCTCGAAATTGACTCCCAACGACAGCGGGCTCTTCCTCGCCTTTCTGAACGGGTACATGTTCAGCTTGATTCCAGCCCTGAGGGACATGTCGTTTGCCTGGCTTCCTGCAAAGTAATAGTCTCCGGCAGCATCCCATTGGATGTAGTCCTTCAGCTGTCCTTCCGCTCCCGCATAGATGAAGGCCGAGTTCCAGACCTCGTTGCGGTAGCCTCTTGTGAATGTAGGATCGAAGACACTGTGTGACAGGATCCGGCTGCCGATTCCTCCGTTGATTTTGGAAATCAGTGCATCGTCCGACCAGGGTTGGAGCCTGAGGAAAATCCTGTTTTCAAGTTTCATCACCCTCATGGAGTCGTGTGAAGCGGTCGGGTGGTAGAAGAAATCGTTGTAGAATGATCTGCCGGCCTTGTCGTTCTGGGAGATCTTGTCGTCATAGACTCTCCTGAACACGGAAAGTTCAGAACTGTGCCCGACAAAGGCTGAAGTCATCTTCTGGTCGTCCAGGGTGTCAGCCATCTCCCTTGCCGATGCCCTTTCGGCGAGTTTCTCTTCCATTTCCTGGACAAGGGTCGAATCACCGGTTGCCAGGATGCTGTCCCTGTAGTGCCTGTCAGCCTTTATCTCCTTTCTGTACTTCAGGTTTTTGATGAAAGTGAAAGGAATCCTGTACTGCTGGTCAAGGAAGAAGGTATTCTTCTTCACCAGGGAACTTGCATCGGAAAGGTTTATCGGATATTCCCTGGCGTCGATGGTGGTGTCCCTGACTGCGGAGATGTCGCTCGTGCCGCCGTTCTCCCCCCTCCGCACCATGTTGTAGAGGTAGCCGGCATGCATCAGGTACCTTTTGCCGAGGTAGTTGGCCGTGATGGTGAAATTCTTGTTGACGGTGGTCTCGTTCTCCATGATGCCACCTCCGCCGAACCTGTCATATTCAATCGCGAAATTCAGTTCCGATAGAATGTTCTGGGTCGTCAGGATGTGCAGGTTGTCGGACTCCTTCTGCAACGGGGCGAAGAGAGTGCCGAAGTAGGCGAGCTCTGTGTATGGCGTCTTGGTGTTGTACATCGGCGCCGTCTTCGGCGAGAAGGCCCAGCTCTCATAAGGGTCGTAGAAGGCAATCCCGTTCTCGCTGGTGCGCTTGAAGAAATTGTAGTATTGGGCAGGAGAACCGGCTACACCCAGCCAGGTGGCATTGACGTCGTTGCGGAAGATCGGGTAGTCATGGAACCTGTAGTTGAAACCTGTGTCGGGTTCGTGGGCGTCGATTCTGTGGAATTCCCTTTCGTGCGTCCATTGGATGATTCTCTTGAACTGCATCGAATCAGGGACGGCGAAAGTTTCCAGGATCCTCGGCGTAGTTTCGGTGATGCTGTCCCTGATGGCCTTGAGACTGTCCTTTACGTTGAGGACGCTGTCCATGACATGTTTCTTTGCCTTGGATTTCTGCTCTGCGCGGTATTTCTTTTTCCCGGCCTTGTCAAGGGCATTGAACCAGGCCTCGAATTCGGCCTTTTTCCTTGCAATGGAATCCAGCCTGTATAGCGAATCCAGCTTCGGCCAGTCGAGGGTGTCTCCGGCATTCCTGAGGGAATCCCTGATGAACATGTGGGTCGCCGAGTCCAGAAGCGCGACATAGTAGCGGTATCTGAAAGGGTCCGTTTCCCTGAGTGAATCAGGTGGGAATATGGTGTCCCGGGCTGTAAGGGTCCGGACCGTGTCCAGAGGCAGGACCGTCATCATCGAGGTGTCCTCTGTGAGGCTGGTCGTGCGAATGAACTGATTGACGTATTTTATGGTGTCCGGATGACCCGCTCCGGCTGCAGGGGAGTTCCCCCATCTGAGGAAAGGGGGCATGCCCACAGCCTGGACTGCAAAGAAGCAGACCACCGCTAGGGGAAACCAGAGTCTTTTCAACTTATTCCGCATAGGATGAAACAATACTGAAATTCCACAAATTTAGGAAAAATCCACTTAGTAATTGTTAAAAAATAACCTGCTTCATTTTGGAGGCTCACCTATGCGGCCA
>JBJFDD010000116.1:0-8937 GCA_051889815.1 Candidatus Cryptobacteroides sp.
GTTGGACAAAGTGAATTCCTGATTCAAGCCACAGGACAGTGTGTTCCAAGTGAAGTCATAAGTGTTGGCAAGGTCCTGGACCGGAGCCATCGGATCTATCATGTCCAACGTGAGGTTGCGCTTTGTGCTTCTTTCATTGCCCGCAAAAGCGCCGACGAGTATCTTGGATGTGTACTTGTCGCTATTTTCCAGAACTATTTCAAGATTTGCAGAAGCACGTCCGCTCCACGATTTGCCAAGCCCATCAGATTGCAGGTTGCGCCTGATGTATGAAGACGCCAGAGTATCGGTATTCCAGGCTAAGGTATTATTGTCTATGAACTTGCCTGACAAGGAAAAGGATGGGCGTATCTTTCCAAGGTCATTGTTCCTCCAGGTTATGGATCCTTCGAGGTTGACATCATTTTTTCGCGAACCTGTATGCGAGTTCTGTGTCATGTGCTTTTCCGGAAGAGTGACATCGGATGTCAAGTGCCTCTGGTCCTTGTCGTTGATAATCTGTCCTCCGATGGAGACACCTATGCTTTTCAATGGAGTGTCTTTAAAATCGCCTTTGACGAGAAAGTCGTGGCGAGTACGGGTGTTCATGATTGCTGTACTGTCGATGGACTTGCGCCCCGAAGATACATCTGTCGGATAGTAATCTGCAATTTCTTTTTCTGAGCGGTGTGAGTATTCGTGTGAAAAAGCATAGCCGATACCAATGCCGTTTCCGTACCTCCGATCTTTCCAGTGCCGTTCCGTCCAGATTTGTCCCCAAATGTTTTCTCCATATTGTTGATGAGGTCCGAACCCACCGACCGCCAGACCCGGAACTCCACCGGGTTTGACACCTTCCACAGCTGAAACAAGATTGTCTGCTCCGAGGTACACCGATGAAGATGCCATCTCGGAGTTGAAGTCGAAGCCGGCACGGGCGAGATACCTGGCTTGTGCGGCGTCATTCATCTTCGCTTCGTCAGCACCTGCTATCATTTGCGCCGCTATGCTGGTGAGAGAGAATATCTTGTCCTTCGTCTTCACGTCTATGACCTGTTCGCGGCGCGAGTTCTTCAGCCCGCGTCTTTCGTCTTCTGCATTCTGTTCCTCGTATGTTCGGATCTGGGTTACCTCCTCTGCTTTCAATTGCCTGAACGCATTGGTCGCGTCATCACCGAACAGCTGGATTCCATTGACGTAGGTTCTCGAGATTTTGCGTCCCCGGTATTTGATGGTGTTTCCATTGATGTCGAAGCCGGGCAGCTGCTCCAGGATTGCCATCGCGGTTTCCCCAGGCATCGTCTTGACTGCTGCTGCATTGAAAACCGTGGTGTCTCCGAGCAGACGAACTAGCGGAACACTTCCGGTGATAATTGACGACTCCAGCTCTTCCCGGCTGTGGGTCATGGTGAACAGCACTGCATTGTCTCCTTCTGTCAGGTCAAAGACGCCGTCGGCAGGGTTCATGCCCATCTTGGTTACCTTGATGTACACCTTGCCGGGAGGGAGACCCCTGTAGGTGAAAGTGCCGCTGTTGGTACTCAATCTGTATGTCGAATCGGCCTTGTCGCCGTTCATGCGCACGAGAAGTACATTGGCATTCGAAACGGGATTGTTGGCCTTGCCTGTCACTAATGTTCCAAACACGTCCGCTTTCTGGGCCTGCATGGAGACGCAACTTAAAAAAACAAGCACTGTCGCCAGTGCCGTTTTTGCTCTGAACATATTCATGAAATCAATTGTTCGAATTAAGTATGATGAGATCATAGAGGTTAGCTACGGTTATTTTGCGAAAGGTAAGTTATTTTTTTTAAATAATAAAGGATGCAATGAATATTTGCAATCCGGGCTCCGGTGGTGTCACGGTTCCCGGAAAAACAAAAAAGGATGACCCGAAGATCATCCTTTTTGTCGGGGTACAGTGACTCGAACACTGGACCCTCTGGTCCCAAACCAGATGCGCTAGCCAACTGCGCCACACCCCGATTTGCCTCATCCGGGAGTTGCTCTCCCATCTAAAAGGACTACAAAGTTAGTCCAATTTTTTGGATATTCAAATTTTTGACGGAAAATTTCTCATTATTTTGCCCAAAAAACTTCAATTGGTCGCCAAACTTACATCTTTTGGGCCCTCAATCGGCAAAAATAATTATCTTTGAAGATTGCAGGGAGGATGTGGCCGGTACAGGCCCCTGTGCCCTCGGAAAACACACTGCGAGATATGGTAATTGAAGCTAAAGGAATAAAGAAAAGTTTCGGGGAACTTCAGGTCCTGAAGGGAATCGATTTCCGGGTCGGACGGAGTGAAGTCGTCTCCATCATGGGGGCATCCGGGGCAGGAAAATCAACTCTCCTGCAGATCCTGGGCACACTCTTGACCCCTGATTCGGGAAGTCTTGTAATCGACGGGACGGATGTCCTGCATCTTGGCAGCCGGGAACTCTCCTCATTCAGGAACCGCCGCATCGGCTTCGTGTTCCAGTTCCATCATCTACTGCCCGAGTTCGATGCTCTTGAGAATGTGATGATTCCTGCCCTCATAGCCGGAAAGCCGGAGAAGGAAGCCAGGGCTGAGGCAATCCGTCTCCTGGACGAAGTGGGACTCTCCCTCCGGCTCGACCACAAACCGTCGGAACTCTCCGGAGGCGAACAGCAGAGGGTCGCAATAGCAAGGGCCCTTGTCAACAATCCTGCCATTCTCTTCGCCGACGAGCCTTCCGGCAATCTGGACACCCGCACGAAAGCTGAAATCCACCAGCTGTTCTTTGACTTGAGGGAGAAGCACGGCCAGACGATAGTCATCGTCACCCACGACCCGGAACTCGCAGCAATGTGCGACCGCTCCCTTTTCATGCGTGACGGCCTTTTCACGGGCGACTGCACCGACGTCCCCGGAGAAGGTGAATGAATATGGCCGTCTTCCATTTCAAACAGTTCGATGTCATCAATGAACAATCCGCGATGAAGGTCAACACCGACGGAGTCCTTCTCGGGGCATCCGCCGAAGTGTTCCCGACTGACCGGGACGTCCTTGACATCGGAACAGGCACCGGGACGATAGCCCTGATGGTGGCCCAGCGTCTTTCCCTTCTGACGGATGACTTTATGATAGATGCTATAGACATAGACCCTTCTTCTGCCGACGAAGCCTCTGCAAACTTCGCCAATTCCCCGTGGAAGGACCATCTGACCGCCACCAGGACTGGTCTGGCATCCTTCGGTACCTCACGCGGCTACGACCTTATCCTCTCCAACCCGCCCTATTTCGACAGCTCCCTCAAAGCTCCGGAGGCAAGGCGGAACAGTGCCCGCCATGTCGCCGACCCGGAGACCGACCCCGGCACCGAACCGCTGTCCTTCAGGGAGGTCCTTGAATATTCAGAAAGAACCCTCCGCCCCGGAGGCCGCGTCTGCATGGTCCTTCCGGCCGATCTTGGGAAACCTCTCCTCCGACATGCTGCAATGTGTGGCTTTAAACCTTGGAAAATGCTGAGGGTCAGGACTGTTGAAAGAAAAAGCCCTTCCCGGCTGATAGTCCAGTTCAGAAGAAAGACTGAAGACTTCGAACCAGTTGACGAGGTACTGACACTCTGCAACGAAAAAGGGAAACGCACCCCCGGGTACGCTTCCCTCGTGTCTGACTATCTTCTTGACCAGACAGACTGACATAAGGCCATCTATTTCTCTGTCGGCTGGTTTCCGCCCTTCTTGAGCTTGTTCAGCTGATGGCGCCTGAAATGTTCTTCTGTCAGGAAAAGTTTCGCGACTTTCTTGTCTGAAATTATTTTCTTGTATTTTGGTATGTACTTCCTGTCGATTTCGTTCCGCAGGTCCATCGAATCGATGTAGGCATCAAGGAGAGCGGAAATCTCTTTCTCGCTCCTGTTGTTCCTGACCGCTTCGTCAAGATCCTTCATGGCCTTCATCTGTGCTTCAAAGGCCTTCTTCTTCTCCTTCTCGCACTGGTTGTAGACCGGCCAGAATTTCTCGGCTTCCTCGCTGCTGAGTTCGAGAGCCTCGGTGAAGAAGGCTATCCTTTCCGTCTTCATGGCTTCCTCCCATTCGCCTCTGTTGCGACCGTTCTTCGGTCCTTTCTCCTGTGCGCACACCGTCGAAGACGCAAGTGCCAGCAGGACAGCTGAAATGAATATGCTGATGTATCTTTTCATAATTTGACAATATTGTATGATAATCTACTCTCCGGTAAGCAATTCTCCTGCGAAGGAGCCTGATTCGATCAGGTAATCGATGATTTCATCCTCGGAAGCTGTTTCTTCCGCCAGGGCGTACTCTTCCTGATAGAACATGCCTGGATGGGTGGCCAGAAGGTCGGCATAGTACTCGGTTTCGGGATCGGTGGCATATTCACCGGCCGTCCTGCTGAGAATGGCATTGCCGGCGACGACCAAAGCAACGAAGCAGGCTGCAAGAGCCGCATAAGGCATTATCACGGAGAAGAATCCCCGATGCCCGGTACCTGTTTCCCCGGCAATCGTGTACAGCCTGGAACGCAGGTCGCTGAAATAGCCCTCCGGTACCCGGTATATGTCTTTGCTTTCTTTTTTGTCCATTGCTCGAATCAGTTCATTGTTTTGACACATCATTCTAGGGGAGGTTTAATGCAGTCCTCATCTTTTTCGCGGAAGTAGTCCTCGATTTTCCGTCTGGCAATATGGTAGGATGCTTTCAGGGCACCTTCGGATGTCCCGAGAATCTGCGAAATCTGGCTGTAGTCCATGTCGTCATAGTATCTCATCATGAAGACCGCCCTCTGCTTATCGGGTAGGGTGAGGATTGCTTTTGACAGATTCCGCTCCAGGGCATCCCCGTTGAACCAGGGATCAGAGTCTACCAGGTCAGTCTGCACGGCTTCCAGGCTCTCGAAGCGCAGGGCACTCCTGATCTTCATCTTCCGCAGGTGGTTGAGAGCCTCGTTGGTGGCTATGCGGTACAGCCAGGTGAACAGTTTGGAATCGCCTCTGAATGAGGGCAGCGAGTTCCAGACTTTTATGAATATGTCCTGGAGGAGGTCGTCGGTGTCCTCGTGCGAACACAAGAATCTGCGTACATGCCAGTAGAGCCTTTCGGAATAGTTGTCAACTATTGCCCGGAAAGCCTCCTGATACCTTTCTCCGCGGAGTGATGTGAGAATCTCGTTGTCTGTCATATTCACCGGCACGGCTAAGATAACAAGTATTTTGCCAAACTTATGATTTTTGGCGGCTTTTGTTTATTTTTGTAAACTAGTTTGAAAGTATGGAAGAAATCAGAAATTTCTGCATAATAGCGCACATAGATCACGGCAAGAGCACCCTCGCCGACCGTTTGCTCGAATTGACAAAGACCCTGTCCGCAAGGGACATGGAGTCCCAGGTCCTGGACAACATGGACCTGGAGAAGGAGAAGGGAATCACAATCAAGAGCCATGCAATCCAGATGGAGCATTACAAGGATGGCCGGAAGTACATCCTTAATCTCATCGACACTCCCGGGCACGTGGACTTTTCGTACGAGGTCTCCCGCTCGATTGCATCCTGTGAAGGTGCCCTGCTTGTCGTGGATGCCTCCCAGGGTATCCAGGCACAGACAATCTCCAATCTCTATCTCGCAATTGACCACGGGCTGGAGATTATCCCCGTGCTGAACAAGATTGACATGGATTCGGCCCGTCCGGACGTTGTCTGCGACGAGGTCTGCGACCTTCTGGGCTGTTCCCCGGAGGAAGTCTTCAAGGTTTCCGCACGGACAGGAGAAGGAGTCGCCCCGATACTGGATGCCATAGTGGACCGTATCCCTTGTCCCAAGGGCAATCCTGACGGCCCCCTGCAGGCCCTGGTCTTTGATTCCGTCTTCAATTCCTTCCGTGGTGTAATCGCCTATTTCAAGGTAGTCAACGGGTCAATCCGTACCGGCGACAGGGTAAAGTTCGTGAGTACGGGCGAGGACTATTGCGCCGATGAGGTAGGAGTCCTCAAACTGAAACTTCAGCCGACCGGAGAGATTTCCTGCGGAAATGTAGGCTACATCATTTCCGGCATAAAGAGCGCCACTGAAGTCAAGGTCGGTGACACGATTACCCATGTCGAGAATCCTTGTGACAAGGCCATTGCCGGCTTCGAGGAAGTGAAGCCGATGGTCTTCGCAGGCATGTATCCGGTGGATGCCTCAAAGTTCGAGGAACTTCGTTCCGTACTGGAGAAATTCCAGCTCAACGATGCTTCCTTTGTCTATGAACCCGAGTCATCCCTGGCGCTGGGTTCCGGTTTCCGTTGCGGTTTCCTGGGCCTGCTCCATCTGGAAATCGTACAGGAAAGGCTCTTCCGCGAGTTCAACATGGATGTCATCACGACTGTTCCTAATGTCTCCTACAAGGTCTTCACGACGCAGGGAGAGGTCCTCGAGGTGCACAATCCTTCCGGAATGCCTGCCCCGACACTTATCGACCACATCGAGGAGCCGTTCATCAGGGCGCAGATCATCTCCAAGTCTGATTTCTTCGGAGCGATAATGAAACTCTGTCTTGACAGGAGGGGAACCCTTGTCAGCCAGCACTTCATCACTGCCGACAGGGTCGAACTCAACTATGACATGCCGCTTTCCGAAATTGTCTTCGGCTTCTATGACAGCCTCAAGACAATTTCCAAAGGCTATGCTTCATTCGACTATCACATCACCGGGTACCGCCCGGCAAGACTTGTGCGTCTTGACATACTCCTGAACGGAGAACCGGCCGACGCTCTCTCATCCCTGATCCACGAGGACAATGCCTACGATTTCGGAAGGAAGATGTGCGTGAAACTCAAGGACCTGATTCCGAGACAGCAGTTCGACATCCCGATCCAGGCGGCAATCGGAGCCAAGATCATCGCGAGGGAGACTGTCAAGCAGGTCCGTAAGGATGTGACTGCGAAGTGTTACGGCGGTGATGTCACCAGAAAGAGGAAACTTCTTGAAAAACAGAAGGAGGGTAAAAAACGTATGCGCCAGATAGGTACCGTACAGGTCCCGCAGAGCGCATTCATGGCTGTGCTTAAACTAGAGTAAAAGTGGTTGTCCGGATAATAGTCAATTCTGAAGGAGCCCCCGAGGCAGTCTCCGCATGTATGGATGAGTGCCGCCGGCAGTGCGACCAGATGGTGATTTCCGAAGGTGATTCGGTTGACATCCTGATGAACCCTCAAGGCTACGCGGGATGCACCATGTGGGACTCGGACCCTTCCAAAGTGCCGGATTTCTGTCTTTGGCTGGGCCGCCCCGTAGTCCTGAGTGAGAATGCGCTCAGTTCGCTGATGCTCAATTCCGGTTTTCTTCGCCATAAGGCCATAATTGCCTGCTCCGTTGTTGGGGCGGATGGGAAAATCGTGTATGGAGGCCACACCAAGAGGGGAAAACTTCTGGAGCCCGATCCCACTATCCCGATTCCTTGCCATCTTTATGACACGGCGATGCTGTTCGTCCCTCGGGATGCGTTCGCCCAGGTTCCTCTCCCTTCCGACATATTCACCCAATCTTTCTTTGATTATGCCTGTGGCGAGAAACCTTGCCGTGCAGGTGTACCCCGCGTACTGGCGCCCGGAATCATGGCATCTACCACTGACCGGAAGCAGATTCCGGCGATGCTGGATCCATCCCTTTCCCTTGCCCAGAGGACGAAAGCCTTTCTGGGGACTCTCTGCCACGAGGTGGCAAGGGCAGTACGTTCTATTTTCCGCTAGACCCTAACCGGAATTCCTATTGCCCGATTCCCGCTATGGTCTTCAGGCAGAAGACCAATGTCCTGACAGCATATTCATCGATTCTTACAAGAATTTCCGGGCAGATTCCCGCTGCCGAGAGCAGGATTGCGCCGACAGACAGAAGCATCACTGCGCTTGTGAGCGGCAGGGCAGTCAGGTTGGTGATTATGAAATACCTCGGGAAGGTGTGGAACCGGAACCAGACCAGGGGCCCGGTAAAAAGCTGGCAGGAGACGGAGAGCATCGCGCTCTGCCATATTCTCCGCATCGGGTCCATCCTTCCGATGAGGTCCGTCCCGTTCCCCGGGTAGATGGCTTTCAGGTGCGGGTAAACCAGCAGGATGCCTGCCATCGCAAGGTAGGATAACTGGAAGCCCAGGGAGGTGATGACTTCCGGCCGGATCGAGAGCTGGATTGTCATTGCCGCCATGAGGGTCAGGACTGGATTCTTTTCGCGGTGGAGGATTGCGGCGCTTTCTCCGATAAGGATGAACAGGAAGGCCCTGACCAGCGAAGGACCGGCTCCGGTTGTGATGCAGTAGGCCAGGGATGCTCCCACAATCAGGAAATATCTCAGGATACGGGCAGCAGGGCTGTTGCCTATAGGAGAGGTGGCTTTGGAAAGGAACATGTAGATGATTCCAAGATGCAGCCCGGAGAGAGCCAGGATGTGCGAGGCTCCGGCTTTCCGGAAGAATGCTGTAGTTTCGGGTGAGAGTCCGCTCCTGTCACCGGTCAGGAGGGCTTTTATCAGGGCAGGAGCCTGATTGTCGGAGAATGGCATCTGCTCGATTGTCCGGCGGAGCCATTCCAGGGCATTGCCTGCCCACTGCGGGGTGGATGTGTCTTCCGGAAAGATCCCGCAGAGAGATGAATTCACTCCGCAGAATATTCCGCAAAGTCCGAAGAACAGGCCTGTCTCCAGATTATGGCGCAATGACACGGGACGGCTTCTTCCTCTTCCGGCCAGCAGAATGACCGCGAGGGCCAGGGTCGCTGAATATGCCAGTGATGCTGAAATGTAGGCTGCCTTGACGCCGGCATGCCCCAAAATGTAAAGACCTGCGGCAGTTCCTGCCGCGAATGGAATGCCTGCCCAGGCGAAATCTCTCTCCTCAACCATCTCCACACATTTGTTGTTGTCGTGTAAAGATAGTGAAAAAAGACGTCAGTCTTCGTAGAAAAGATTCCTTGCGGGGAATTTGTCTGAATATTTTGACCT
>JBJFDD010000117.1:0-8934 GCA_051889815.1 Candidatus Cryptobacteroides sp.
GCCTCAGAAAGGCTCTTCCACGTCCATCCAGATCATCAACGGCAAGCGTTCCTCATCCCACCAGACGACCTTCACTTACATCCTCATGCCGAATGAGACAGGTAATTTCACTTTGCCTGAAGCCACGGCGAAGATCGGCAACGGCCGGATTTCCTCACAGCCTTTCACGATTCAGGTAGTAAGCAACGGAGCCTCGTCGTCGCAGCCTTCCGGAAGCGGGTCGCGCGGCGGCGGGTCATCATCTTCTTCATCTTCAGAATCCGGAACTTCTTCGGGAGGCACGGTCTCAGACGACGACATATTCCTGAAACTCTCTGTCAACCGCAGCCAGGTTGTTGTCGGCGAGCCGGTCACTGCCACCATAAAACTGTACCAGAGAGTGAATATCGCCGGCTTCGAGAATGCCCGGTTCCCTTCTTTCAACGGTTTCTGGAGCCAGGAAACCTATGCTCCGACCAATATCGAGTTCAAGCGCGAGAGTCTTGACGACAAGATTTACAACACGGCAGTACTAAGGACCTACACTCTGATCCCGCAGCAGACAGGCACAGTGACAATCGATCCTGCCGAACTTGTCTGCCTGATCAACATCAGGACCTCCAATGGATTCTCGAACAGCATTTTCGACAGTTTCTTCCAGGATGAGTACAGGACCGTCAGGAAGAGAGTGTCATCATCTCCGGTCCACATCAGGGTCAATCCGCTTCCGTCCGGCCAGCCGGCTTCTTTCGGAGGCGGTGTGGGCAGTTTCGGCATCTCCGCAAGACTTACTTCCGATGACCTCAAGGCCCACGATGCGGCCTCCCTTGTCATCACCGTTTCCGGCAGGGGAAATGTCACGCTCCTGGAGGAGCCCAAGGTCAGTTTCCCGCCTGATTTCGAGGTGTATGACACAAAGAGCACGGTGAATGCGGACAAAAGCAACGGTGGGACTTCGGGCAGCAAGTCTTTTGAATATCCATTCATTCCAAGGAGTGCGGGCGAGTTCACAATCGAGCCTGTAGAGTATTCCTACTATGATGTCAACGCCGGGAAGTATGTCACCCTCTCAACCCAGCCGCTTGCTGTCAAGGTCGCCAAGGGCAAGGCCTCCGAGGCTGCCTCACCTGCAGCAGGTCCCGTTACCTCCGGAGTTGAGAGAAGGGATGTGAAGAGCCTTGCAAACGACATCCGGTTCATCGCTACGAAGATGCCGAACCTTAAGGAATCCGGCACATTTTTCGCCGGCAGTCCTCTGTTCTTTGTCCTTCTCGCAGTCCTGCTCATTGTTGCGGCCGCCGTATGGTTGGCTTTCCGGAAAGTCGCTGCATTGAAGGCGGACGTGGCTGGCTCCAAGAACAGGAAGGCTACCAAGATGGCGCTGGGCAGGCTGAAAGTGGCAGGGGAATATCTCGACAGGAATCTCTATACTGCCTTCTATGAAGAATTGCACAAGGCTCTGTTAGGTTTCGTTTCGGACAAAATGAATATGGATATTTCAGAAATGAGCAAGGACAACATAATCTCAGCCCTTCGGGACGGTGGCGTCGCCGAGTCCGGTGTAAAGGAGTTTACAGACCTTCTTGATGCCTGCGAGTTCGCAAGGTATTCTCCTGATGCCGGAAACCAGGCCATGAAGGCCCATTTTGACAGTGCCGTGGAAGCCATTTCTGCGATTGACTCCAGCCTCAAGGTCGCCAGGAAATCCAAGGCGGCACATCTGGCAGTAGGTCTGTTCCTGCTCGTCGGCTCTTCCTTCAACGCTGGTGCACAATCTGACTCGGCTATCCTTTCGATTGCACCGGCCCCGTCCGATTCTTCTGCGGCTGTGACCGGGAATGACAATCCTGACCCGGAAGCCCTGTGGAATTCCGGAGTCCGGGCCTACAATGACGGAAGATTCTCAGATGCCGCAGACCTGTGGCAGGCTATCCTTGGCAGCGGAAAAACTTCTCCCGAACTTTACTGTAATCTTGGTGATGCATTCTTCAAGGGAGGTGACTATCCCCAGGCGATACTGAATTATGAACGGGCGCTCAAGATGGACCCTTCATATTCAGACGCCCGCTACAACCTTACGTTCTGTGAAAACTTCGTGCAGGACAAGATTGAGGCTGTTCCTGAGTTCATTCTCAAGAGCCTTACGCGCAAGCTTTGCTATCTTATGGGGTCGAATTCGTGGATTGCGCTGTTCTTTGTCTTCATGGTGATTGCCCTGGCGATGACTCTGCTCTTCCTGCTTGGTTCAACCGCTCCGAAGCGGAGGGTCGGTTTCTTCAGCGGAGTCGTCGCCCTGGTCCTGGCTTTGTCGTCCCTGGGTTTCTCCCTCTGGCAGAAACACGACTTCCTTGAGAGGGACACCGCCATTGTGATGTCTCCTGTCTCTTCGGTCAAGAGTTCCCCTTCCTCTACGTCTTCGAAGGACCTTTTCGTCATCCACGAGGGAACCAAGGTCAGCATCATCGATTCCGTCAACGATTGGTACAACATCTCTCTTGCTGACGGAAGGCAGGGATGGGTCAAAATGAAAGACATCGAGGTGATTTGACAGTATCACCCCGATGCCATTCCAATTGCTTCCGGTCACCAGACCCTCCTATAGGGTCTGGCCTCCAATGAATTCCCTCATTATCGAGGTAGGAGGGATGGCCTGGATTTCATTCGGCTGGAGGGCTACGATGTAGTCCAGGAATTTCAGGAGCCTGGAAGCTTCCGGGTAAGCCGGTGAGTTCGGAGAAATCCTTCTCAGAAGCGGTTCTGCATAGTATTTAAGCATCGGCAGCTCGAAGATCAGAGCAGAATTGAAGATTGCGTCCGCGTTTTCCTGGAACGGGAAGATGTTCCTGCTCTCGCCACGCCTTACACTCGGCCAGCGAAGGATGGTCTCTTCAGGACAGATGCCTCTTGTCCGGTTGTCTCTTACCATTCTCCGGAGCAGGCGGTTCTCGGAAGTGGAGATGTTGTTGTTCTCGTCAATATTGAGTGAAGTCAGCGCAGAAGCATAGACCCTGAAGATCTTTGAGTCATCCACAGCCGAGGTCATTTCCGGGTTCAGGGCATGGATGCCTTCCATAATCAGGATGTCATTCTCTTCGAGCCTGATTCTCTTCCCTTCGAAAGACCTGCTTCCTGTCTTGAAATTGTATTTCGGGATTTCCATCTCCTCGCCGGAGAGCAGCTGGTTGAGCTGGAGGTTCAGGAACTCCAGGTCCATCGCATGCAGTGATTCGAAATCGAACTCGCCGTTCTCGTCCTTCGGCGTCCTGTCCCGGTCCACGAAATAGTTGTCCAGTTCAATTACCTTCGGAGTGAGACCAAGGACCTTGCACTGGAGCGCAATCCTGAGTGATGAGGACGTCTTTCCGCTGGAGGAAGGTCCTGCAATCATCACAATCTTCCGATTTCCCCGGTTTTCGTGGATCATGTCCGCAATCCTGGCATATTCCCTCTCATGCAGCGCTTCCGCCAGGTTGATCAGGTCCACGGCTTTCCCGGCCTTGATTGCCTGGTTGAGGGTCCCGATGCTCCTGATGCCGATGATGGAGCACCAGTTGGAATAGTTCTTCAAAGTCGCGGCGATCTTGGTCTGGCGCCTGATAGGCATCACCTTGTTGAAATCGTTCATTGTCGGGAGTTGGAGGCACATTCCGTTGCCAACCCCGATCAGGTCGAAGACCTTGAGGTAGCCGGTGGACGGGATGAGCGGTCCATGGAAGGAGTCGTCCTGCCCGTCAAGATGATAGACGTGGCATGTGAAGGTTCCGATGCTTTCCTGAAGGGCGGCTTTCATCGGCTGGTTGTTCTTCCTGAATATCCCGCAGGCCTCTTCGGACATCATGGTCGTCCGGGTGAAAGGCAGGTTCCTGCCGACAAGATCCTTCATCCTCTCCTTGATGGCATCGATGTCCTCATCCTTGATGAAATAGCCTTTCGGCTTTCCCTCGTCCGTCTTTCCCGGTTCCTGGAGCTCGCAGTACAGACCGCTGGGAAGGGAGTGGTCCACGTAAAGAATCTTGTCGGGGAACAGTTCCCTCACGGCATTCTGAAGCACGAAGCAAAGCGACCTGATGTAGGCGAGCCTCCCTTCCGAACGGTTGTAGCCGAGGAATTCGACGTGGCTGAAGTCGGAATACAATCTTGAATCCAGGCTGCAGACGTGGTTGTCCACAAGGGCTACAAGCACCTGGAGCTCATCCCCCGTCTTTTCATCCTTGACTGTCCTGCAGATCTTTTCCGAACGGTCCATGCGTGTGCATCCCGGGTCGATTTTGTGTGTCTTTCCGTCATTGGTACAAAGTACGGTTATCTTTCTGTTGTCCATTTCTTTCTTGGTTTGCTCATATATCCTTCAAAGATAGCAAAAACCGGGGAAATCCGAGGCCTGTCTCCCGTCAGGGATGCAATAGCGGACGATTTGATGAATATTTTGCCGTTTCTTAACTCCCTGTTTCCGTTTTTTTAAGATTTTTCTGTCTTCTGCCCCCAAATTCGTCCCCGAATCATTTTATGAATATGCTGATAGACATCAATTGCGCCAAATGCATAGGAATCGATGCCGTTCCGGTGACTGTCGAGGTGGACATCACCCAGGGGATAGGAATCCATCTGGTCGGGATGGCAGACATAGCCGTGAAGGAAAGCCTCCTGAGGACGATTACCGCCCTCCAGTCGCTGGGTTATCATATTCCCGGAAAGAAGATAGTCATCAATCTTGCCCCTGCCGACATGCACAAGAGCGGGGGAGGTTACGATGTCCCTATAGCCATAGGGATTCTCGCGGCCTCGGGACAGGTGGAACTGCCGGGGCTGGGACGGTATCTGGTTATGGGTGAACTAGGGCTTGATGGTTCCGTCCGGGAAGTGTCCGGTGCCCTTCCTTTTGCGGACCTTGCGAAGAAGAGGGGATTGGCGGGTTGCATCCTCCCTTTGGAGTCTGCATTGGAAGTCACTGAATGCGAGGGACTTGCTATCTTTGGAGTGCAGACCTTCGATGAGGTGATCCGGATTCTCAGGGATGAACAGGACTGCTCCTCCCTGCTGATCTGGAACACTGCAAGGTACCGTGCCCTTGTCCTTGAGGAGGCTGATACTCCATCCCGGCATGACTCGGATGTAGTGGATTTTTCTGAGATCATCGGACAGGAAGGCGCCAAACGTGGAGCCGAGATTGCCTGTGCCGGCGGACATAACCTCATCATGGTCGGGCCTCCGGGAAGCGGGAAAAGTTCCCTTGCGAAGGCTATGGCAGGAATTCTTCCGCCGATGACTGCGGAAGAGGCAATTGTCACGAGCAAGATCTATTCTGTCGCAGGGCTGAAGCGGAACGGCCTCGGGCTGGTCCGGCAGAGACCTTTCAGGGCACCTCACTACAGCGCTTCCCTTCCTGCCATCATCGGAGGCGGTGCCGGAGTGGACATCCGCCCCGGGGAGGTTACCCTTGCCCAGAACGGAATCCTCTTTCTTGATGAATATGGCCAGATGCCCAAATCGGTCCTGGAGGCGCTCAGGGGACCGATGGAAGACAGGTGCGTCACGATTTCGAGGTTGAGGTCAAAACTGGAGTTTCCGGCTTCGTTCATGCTTGTGGCGGCATCCAATCCTTGTCCCTGCGGCTATTACGGGGAAGGGGACAGGTGCATCTGCACCCCGGGCCAGAGGGCCGGCTACCTGTCCAGGCTTTCCGGTCCGGTAATGGACAGGATAGACATCCAGATCTGGCTCCACCCGGTGTCAACCGGAAAACTTGTCCGTAGGGTGAAGGGAGAAAATAGTGCTGAGGTCGCCCGAAGGGTGCTGAAAGCCCGTCAGAGACAGAAACTCCGCTTTGAGGGTGAGGGAATCTTCACCAACGCGGAGATGAACGGCAGGCAGCTCGAGAAGTACTGTCCCCTTGATGACGGCTGCCGGAAGATCATGGAACTGCTGATCGGGAAGATGGGCCTTTCCGCCCGGGCATATTCAAGAATCCTCAAAGTGGCAAGGACCATTGCGGATCTGGAGGAATCGGAAATACTGTGCCCCGAACATCTTCGGGAAGCTGCAGGGTACCGTGTGCTTGACCGGGTACCGGATTCCTTCTGAGAAGCGTTCAGTCTTCCCAGGAAATGGTCCTGGACTCGTCCGGAGCGACTCTGATACTGACGTCCAGGGTCTCTTCCGGAAGCAGTCCGGAGATGTTTTCAGGCCATTCCATGATGCAGAGGCAGCCGCTGTCTATGTAGTCGTACAGACCTATGTCGAGGGCTTCGTCCAGATTCTTGATGCGGTAGAAGTCGAAATGGTACATCGGCTCCCCGGTGCCAGTCCTGTACTCGTTGACAATTGCGAAGGTAGGTGAACTGACTGCATCGTCCTCCACTCCCAGGCAACGGCAGATAGCTGTTGTGAATGTGGTTTTCCCGGCTCCCATCGGGGCATGGAGCGCAATCAGGTTGTGCCCCCTTGTTGCCTCGAGGAAATCCTTCGCTGCAGAATCGATGTCCTGCAGGCTCCTGATGATGATTTCGTGTCTCATTTTGGGTTATGGTCTCAGCCAGGTCTCCGGGTTCTGGGGAGTCCGTCCCGACCAGATCTGGAAATGAAGTTGTGTTTCTCCGTTGATTGTGTCCACCGAGCCGATCTCCTGGCCGGTTTTGACTTTGTCTCCCGCCTTGACCGAGACATCCCCGAGTTTGCAGTAGAATGAGAAGTAGTCTCCATGCTGGACAAGGACGCATTTGCTGTAGCCCGGCATCACCACAATCTGCTTGACAATTCCGTCGAAAATTGCCTTGACCCGGGTCTGCGGCGGCACGGCTATGTTGATCCCGTTGTTGAAATGGAGCTTTATTTTTGTATAGACCGGATGGTAATTCTGTCCGAACCGGTCGACTACCGGTCCTTCTGCCGGCCAAGGCAACTTCCCCTTGTTGGCTTTGAACTCGTTTGCCAGCTTGTAGTCGATGTCTTTCGAACCGGAAGACTTGCCCCCCTTCTTGCCGCCCATGGCATTGCTGATGATTCTTTCTATCTCACGGTTGAGGGCATCAACCTCCCTCTGCTTCCTGTCCAGCTCACTCTGGTATTTCTTCTTGTTGCGGGCAAGCTGGTTGACAAGATTCTGCGACTCGGCCTCTTCTGTCTTGAGTTTGTTGTATTCTTCGACCCTCTCCTTCCGGATGGCCTCGGCCTCCTTCTTTAGGGTTTCCAGTGCGGCCTTCTCGCTTTCCAGTTCAGCTTTTGCTTCCTGGATTTTTTCTGCCTGGACCCTCATCTGTGCGGAAAGGTCCCGCAGGTACCCGTACCTTCTGAATGCCTGGGCGAGGTTGTCGCTTGCAAGGATGTACATGTACCAGACTTTGGCGTTTCTGTTCTTGTAGGCACTCCGAACAAGTCTGGTATAATATTCTGACAGGGTGTCCAGCCTCTGCTGGGCGGCCCTGATCTCATTTTCCTTCGAACTGATGGCTTTTGAATATCCCGCAATCTGTTTGTCGCTCTCTTCAAGGAGTTCCGCCCTGGCATCCATCTTCTTCCTTACGAGGGACAGTTTGTTCAGCGCACTTGAACTTCTCGACTCATTTGTCCGCAACTGGCTGTCGATGATTTCTATCTCTTTCAGGAGTTTAGCCTTCCTGGACTCCTGGGCTTTGGTGTTCTGCGAATATGCACTGACACTGAAACAAATCATCCCGACCAGTGTAATGGCCAGAAAAGCTATCCTGAATATTCCGGTGCGGGTCCTTGTCATCATTCTTCCCCTTCAGACTTCTTTTTCTCCGCCATGCCTGAATACAGTTCCGCAAGTTCTTGTTCCCCAAGGGCTTCGAGTACCAGACTGTAATGTTTGAGCACGGCATAACTGTCCTTTCCGCCATATAGCATGGCATGCTTGAAATATGATTTCGCTTCCTTGTCCTTCCCCATCAGATGGAGGATCCATCCGTAAGTGTCAAGATAAGTAGGATTGTCAGGCTCCTGGTCAATGGTCTTCTTGCTCATCGTGCAGGCTTTCTGCAGCTTTTCCCCTTCAGGGCAAGATACCAGGCATAGTTGTTCAGCACAGGAGCATAGTCCGGATTCAGCCTGAGGGCCTTGTCGTAGCAGGAGAAAGCCTCCTTCTCTTTCCCCATTGTGTAGTAGGTGTCCCCGAGGGAGGATAGCGCTGAAACGGTCTTTGCCGTGTCTCCCTTTGCAAGCCTGAGTGTCTTGTAGGAATTGTCGATGATTCTCGGGTAATCCTGAAGGTTGTAGGCTGCGATGTTCTGGTAGTCCAGGAAGTCCGTCTCTTCCGGCATCCTTGCGAGGGCGCTGTCGCAAGCACTGTAGATACCCTCCCAGTCATCAAGCGAACCGAGAATCTGGATGTACTGTACATTTGCATCGTAGCTTGACGGATGGGCCTCCACATTTTTCCGTAGCAGTTCCCTGGCTTTTCCGATGTTTCCAGTGCTGTACTGGAAGACTGCCCCAGCCTTGAGCGCGGTGCTGTCGGTCGGAGCCATTGAGATCATTGTCTCGTAGAGTCCCTCGAGGCGCGTGGAGTGGTTGTTCAGGAATATGCTGCCGTTCCTGGAAATCAGCATGTTCAGGTACTGTGCCTTGATGGAGGCTTCGGTCTGGTCGTCCGAGATGAATTTGTCCACGCAGTTGAAGAAGCCGTCGAGGTCCCTCCTGCTGTAGAGGATGTCCGCCTTTCCGAGCAGGGCGGGGGCATAGTTGCTTTGCAGGTCCAGGGCCTCGAGGTAGTGTCCAAGGGCGAGCGAGTCCTTGCCTTCGGCATTCTCATGGTCTCCGATCATGCAGAGAATGCGTGGGGAGGAGAACTCCGAATTGAAATCCGTAAGGGCCCTGAATGCTTCGTCCGGCTTGTTCTGCCGCAGAAGGATGTCGTAGCGTGTGGCTGTGATGTTCTCACTCTTGCCGTAAAGCCGTTCCAGGTCTTCCATCACCCTTATCGCCTTGTCATATTCATTC
>JBJFDD010000118.1:0-2433 GCA_051889815.1 Candidatus Cryptobacteroides sp.
GACGTGGTGGTCCACCCCGAATCCATAATCCATTCAATGGTGGAATTCGAGGACGGAGCAGTCATCGCCCAGATGGCCGAACCAGACATGAGAGAGCCTATCCAGTTCGCCATCTGCTTCCCTGAAAGACTGCCCCTGAGCACCCGCAAGCTGGATTTCGCCAAGGTCGGAAGTCTCTCGTTCAGCAAGCCGGACACAGCCAGGTTCCCAGCCCTGGACCTGGCATTCAAGGCGATGGAGAGGGGCGGGAATATCCCGTGTGCCCTCAACGCCGCCAACGAAGCCGCCGTGGCAGCATATATTAATGACAGGATTCCATTCTACGGCATCACCGATGTCGTCGGGGAGTGCCTGGAAAAGACAAGTTTCATCAGCGCGCCGAGCCTCGAAGACATCTTCGCGACCAACGACGAGGCATATTCACTCAGCGAGGAGCTGATCCGCGCAATCAACAGGAAATAGAAAATGACAGTTCTTCTGAAAACGCTTCAGGTAATACTTGCCCTGTCCGTGCTTATCATCATCCACGAGTTCGGGCATTTCATCTATTCAAAAATCTTCAGGATAAGGGTAGACAAGTTCTTCCTGTTCTTCGACATCGGAGGGTTCAAACTTTTCAGCACGAAGCAAGGCTGGTTCACTAGGATTTTCCCGTCCGCAAAGAACTGGGAGACTGAATATGGCATCGGCTGGCTGCCTCTCGGAGGCTACTGCAAGATTTCGGGCATGGTGGACGAGTCTATGGACCTGGAAAGCCTCAAGGATGAGCCGAAGCCATGGGAATTCCGCACCAAGCCTGCCTGGCAGAGGCTTCTGGTCATGGCCGGAGGAGTCCTCAACAACTTCCTCTTCGCCATACTCGCCTACATCTGCATCGTCGCGATATGGGGCACATCCTACATCAGCAACCAGGACAGCTGCATCTATGTCAACGAACTCGCCGAAGACCTCGGTTTCCGGACCGGAGACCGGATACTGATGATGGACGACTACTGCCCCGAGGATTTCGGAATGCTCCAGGCCGACCTGGCCAGGAGGAATGTCCGCAAGGTGACCGTGCTCAGGGACGGGGACACCCTGGACCTGTTCATGGACCAGTCCAGGATAGGGGAAATCCTCAACTCTCCGGGCATGTTCGACCTGGCAGTCCCGTTCATAATAGATTCCGTGTCAAGATATTCAGTCAACAGGGACTGCGGCCTTGCGCATGGCGACAGGATCATCGCAATCGACAGCACAAGCACGCCGTACGTACAGATCTCGAAACCTCTCCTGGCGCAGGCCGCCGGCAGAAGCGTGCATGTTTCGGTGCTCAGGGGCAGGGATACCCTCGGTATGGACATGCAGGTGGACACCTCCGGACGGCTCGGAGTCTATATGCTGCTTCCGGGAGCTGTCAGCAAGGAGTATTCAGTCCTGGAGGCTATCCCGGAAGGCTTCAAACTGACCTTCAGCACAATAGGCGGCTACCTGAGGGACCTGAAACTGGTCGCCACCCCGAAGACGGAAGCCTACAAGTCCGTGGGCAGTTTCATAGCAATCGGGAAGGTGTTCCCGGAGAAGTGGGACTGGTTCCGGTTCCTCAACATCCTCGCCCTGCTTTCCATCATGCTCGGAGTGATGAACCTCCTGCCGATTCCTGGGCTTGACGGAGGCCACATCATGTTCACGCTCTACGAAATCGTCACAGGGCGGAAGCCGGGAGAGAAGTTCCTGGTGATAGCCCAGATTATCGGCATGGCCATCCTGGTCCTGCTGATGATGCTCGCCTTCGGCAATGACATAGCAGGACTCTTGAAATAGAATCATCCTGACGCTGCAACATATTCAAAACCACATATAAAAATCAATGAACATGAAAAAGACTGCTTCAATTCTGCTGTTTGCCGCCCTGCTCACAGGCCTGGTATCATGCAAGACCGGCGGCAAGGCCCTTCTCCCTAATGTATCAGGCAAAGCCGGAGAAGTGGTAGTGGTCATAGACAAGGAAAACTGGGAAGGAAGCCTCGGATCGGAGGTCAAGACCCTTCTGGCAAGGGACTGCGAATACCTTCCACAGAGAGAGCCCCTGTACACTCTTGTCAATGTCAATCCCGCATCCTTCGCCGACCTTTTCAAGTACCACAGGAACATCGTGATGTTCAACATCGCCCCTGATGTGCAGAAGCAGGAGGTTATCTACAGGACTGACGTCTGGGCGAAGACCCAATGCCTGGTCCAGGTCAACGCGGCCTGCGCCGACTCTGCCTCCACCCTCCTTGCCAGGGAAGGCGAACAGATTGCCGGTGCAATAGAACAGGCTGAAAGGAACCGCGTCATACTCAACACGCTGCAGTACGAAGAAACAAAGCTTGGAGACGAAATTGCAAAGATGATCGGGGGAAGAATACATATTCCTGTAGGCTACAATTTCAAGAAGGTGACGGACAATTT
>JBJFDD010000119.1:0-2413 GCA_051889815.1 Candidatus Cryptobacteroides sp.
TTACTATTTCTGCAAAGATATGACTATTTTGTGAGAATGCAAGACTTCCTGCTGAACATTATGCACAAAACCTCACCTGCGCAGAATTCAAAAGCGGATTCCCCAAAAGGCAAAAGCCTAAGGAAGAATCCGCTTAAACATCTGTTCCAGAAGTAGTTTACTGGAGTTTTCTGGCTCCGTCGCTGATCACAACGTCGTAGATTTTCGGAGAGTGGCCGAATTTTTCGGTAAACTGATCCTTGACGGCAGAAATGAATCCCTCATAGAGTTCATCCTTGACGAGGTTGATGGTACAGCCGCCGAAGCCGCCTCCCATGACTCTCGAACCGGTGACGTCGCATTTGCGGGCAAGACGGTTGAGGAAATCAAGTTCCTCGCAGCTGACTTCGTAGAGTTTGGAAAGTCCGAAGTGGGTCTGGTACATCATCTCGCCGACAGTCTCGTAGTCTCCCCTCTCAAGGGCATCACAGACATCCAGGACCCTCTGGACTTCGCCGATGACATATTCAGCGCGGATGAAATCCTCCTCGCTGATTTCTGAGCGGACCTCGTCAAGCCAGACTCTTTTCGCATCGCTCAGGAATTCTACATCTGGATGATTCTTTGCAATGGCCTTGGCTGCCTTCTCGCAGGATTCGCGGCGCTTGTTATAGGCCGAAGAAGCCAGTTCATGCTTCACACAGGAATCCACAAGCACGAGTTTGTAGCCTTCCGGATTGAACGGGAAGTACTTGTACTCCAATGTCTTGCAGTTAAGACGAATGAGACTTCCGGCCTTTCCGAAAATGGAGGCGAACTGGTCCATGATGCCGCAATTGACACCGCAGTAGTTGTGCTCCGTGGACTGACCGATCTTGGCAAGAGTGAACTTGTCGATTCCATTGTCGAAAATGGTGTTCAGAGCGAAGGCAAAGGTGCTCTCAAGGGCGGCTGACGAAGAAAGACCGGCGCCAAGAGGAACGTCACCGGCAAAAACGGTGTCGAAACCTTCAACCTTTCCACCTCGTTTCACTGTCTCACGGCAGACTCCGAAGATGTATCTTGCCCACTGCTGCACAGGTTTGTCCTCTTCATTGAGGCCGAACTCAACGAATTCGTCATAGTCAAGTGAATATGCCCTGACCCTGGCCGTGCCGTTAGGCTTGATTTCAGCGATGATGCCACAATCGATGGCTCCCGGAAAGACATAGCCTCCGTTGTAGTCAGTATGCTCACCTATAAGATTGATTCGTCCGGCAGATGCGAACATTTCTCCGTAGCAGCCGTAAAGGGTGCGGAATTTTTCCTGAATCTGTTCTTTCATTGCAATGTTGGTTATCAGTGTACCGCAAAAATATGAAATATTATTGAAAGACCTGCAACTTATTTCCTATCAATTGCCCTTCCCTATTGACATAAGAATTGGACAATGGTCGCTAACACCTCCGATGTATCTCGGGCCTGAATAGGTCCGGTGAGGTTTTTCCCCTCCGTACATCGTGTCCCTGACAGTCAGGAAAGGGACCTTGAGAATTTTCATCCCGAATCCAACCCTTGGGACAAGAGCATTGGAAACGAAAAAGAGATCAATCATGTCCCACTTTCCATTGTACTTTATCGTGCCTAGCCCGCGCTTTGCGAGCGGCTCTGCAAGACTGATCAAAGGCAGTGCTCCCCTGGCGGAAGACCCGGTCAGTATCCGGAATGCCGGATTGTCCGGAGTGTCGTTGAAATCTCCCATGCAGACAATGTCGGATATTCCTGATGCCTGCAGGGAATCTGTCGCCTCCCGAAGCCTTTCAAGGGCTGAAACACGCTTCCACTGTGAATCGCTGCCGTATTTCGAAGGATGATGGTTCACAAGGAAGGAAATGGTATCTTCGCAAGCATCAACGAATGATGCGAGAAGAATATCACGTGTCAGCATGACCTTTCCGGATGAGTCATGAATATGCAGGGGTACAGCAGATACAGGTTCAAGGGTGGATTTCCGGTAAAGCAATGCCACGTCTATTCCTCTTGGATCAGGGGATTCGAAATGTATGAATGAATAGTCCAGTTTCCGCAGTATCGTGTTCTTCAGAAGACGTGAAATGACAAAACGGTTTTCGACTTCCGCCACTCCTATGACATCCGGAAGTTGTCCGTCAATGTCCGAAACCCAGATAATTGTCTTTGCAATGGATTCACATTTCGCCTGGAATTTGCTTTTGCTCCAATGTCTGTTGCCATAGGATGAGAATTCCTTGTCCGAAGTGCTCAAGGATGTGGAATCCACCCGCCAGTCAAAGAAATTCTCAAGGTTCCAGAACATCACTGACAGCCTGTCCGAGCTTCGGGCGGGCAGCAAATGAATTAACAGAAGCAAAAAGATGGCCAATGAATATGATGGTTGCGTTTTCATATTCACAAAACTGGTAAAAGAAAAGGTACA
>JBJFDD010000120.1:0-2407 GCA_051889815.1 Candidatus Cryptobacteroides sp.
GATTTCGGTATCACCTCTGTCCTGGGAATCATCAGCCTTATAGGAATCATCGTCCGCAACGGAATCGTGATGTATGAATATGCCGAAGAACTTCGTTTCAAGAATGGCTATGACGTGAAGTCGGCAGCAATGGAGGCCGGAGCAAGGAGGATGAAGCCGATATTCCTTACATCCTGCACCACTGCCCTGGGCGTGATTCCGATGGTTGTCGGCGGCGACCTCCTGTGGCAGCCTATGGCCGTTGTGATTTTCTTCGGAATCCTGTTCTCGATTCTGCTGATTGTCCTGATTATGCCTGTTTCCTATTGGCAGTTGTACAAAAACGATAAGACTCCTGTTGTCACAAATGAGTAGAATGAAAAAATATATATTTACGATAGCGGCTCTCTCGCTTGCGCTTGATGTCTCTGCGCAAAGTGGTTTCAGCCTGTCGCTGGAGCGCTGCAGGGAGATGTCTGCCGGGAATGCGCTCGAAGTGAAGAATGCAGCCCTGGACGTCAGTTCCGCCCAGGCCCTGAAAAAAGAAGCCTTCACTGAATATTTCCCCAAGATTTCCGTGAATGCCCTGGGCTATTATGCTTTTAACCCTATGTTGAACATAGGCCTGGAGGACGTTTTGGGCAATTCCGACGGTGCCCGTAACCTTATTGATGCCATTGAGGCCACTGCACCACTGTACGGTATCAACACCACTTTCCCTTTCCTGGATTATGGCTACATGGCATCGGTCAATCTTGTCCAGCCTGTTTATGCCGGCGGCAGGATAGTCAATGGCAACCGCCTTGCAGAACTTAACAGCAAGGCAGCAGTTCTGAAGCAGTCTTATGCCATCGAGGTCAATTCCGTCGATGTGGACCGGAAGTACTGGCAGGTGGTCGGGCTCCAGGAAAAGATGGGGTCCGTCAGCCAGGCAATCACCATGCTGGATACCCTTGCAAGGGATGTCCGCAATGCCTATGAGGCAGGTCTTGCCCTGGACACCGACACGATGAAAGTCAATTTGGAGCGCAAACGCCTGCAGTCTTCGATGACCCAGCTCAGGAGCGGAATCCGTCTGGCAAAGATGGACCTTCTCAATGCCGTAGGCCAGGAGTACACTTATTTCGAGTCCTTTGCGACAGATAGTGTTCCGTGGATCGATTCCATTGTCCTGACTGATTCTCCTGAAAACCTGATGGCGCCTGGGTATTATTATGTGGATGAGTATCAGGCGGTGGAAGAGAGCGAGCGCTCGAAACTTCTTTCCCTGAATGTCGAGTCTGCCAGGCTGCAGAAAAAGGTGGCTCTTGGTGAGGTTCTCCCTGAAGTGGGTGTCGGAGTGGGTTACGGCTATGGCCGCATCATAGGCGACGGGGGAACATGGAACGGGTCAGTGTTCGCTTCCGTCAAGATTCCGCTTTCCGACCACTGGAAGACGTCCAGCAAGATGAAGAGGCTGGAGAATGATGCGCAGAAGGCCGAGAATGAGAGGGAGTACCTCAACGGCCAGCTCTTGCTGGAGCTTCGCAAGCTGTACGAGGACATGAATACTGCCTACGAGCAGGTGCAGAATGAACTCGATGCTGTTGCCTTGGCGGAAGCTACTGAGGGCAGGATGATGGACAGGTACCGGTGCGGTCAGGCAACCGTTGCTGAAGTCCTTTCGGCACAGACGGAGCGCCATCTTGCAGATGATTCCCTCACGGATGCGCGGATTGCCTACAGCAATGCGGTTTCTGAATATCTCGCCAAAACTGCTTCCAGCCGCAAGTAGGGGATTCTATTTCGTGTACTGGTACGCGAGGCGTTCATCTCCGTTCCAGCAGTGGATGATGCCGCAATATTCAAAGCCCTCTTTTGCGATGGCGTTTTTCATGACGTGGTTGTCGCGGTGGGTGTCGATGCGGATGGATGAATATTCATTAAGGGCATATTGCATCGCGAGATGCAGTATGCCTTTTGTCTTTCCGTTGCTGGCGATGCGGTGGATGGTGGCATAGGGGTTTGAGTTGGGCCATTTCCCGCCGTGGATTACTTTGTAGGTCGGGTCTTCACCGCCCCTGAGCACGAAGGTGGCGACAATTTCCCCGTTGCATAGTACGACGTGGCTGTCTCCGCTTGCGATGTCTTCTTTCAGGAGTGCTTCGCCGGGATAGTTGTCTGCCCATTGGCCGGGATTGCCGTTTTGGGCCATGAACTTGCGTGCGTGGGCGAATATTTCCTGCATGCGGGGAATGTCTTCAAGGGTTGCTTTCCTGATCCGGGTGTCTGTTTCCTGGGTTGGCTTCATTGTTTGGGCATTGTTACGGTCACACGAAGTTACACATTTATTCTTGTCGGTCAATTTGGTCGGGGCTCTCTGCCGGTTTGGGGTTGCGGCGGCAGGGTGAGGTTGGCCTGGTTCCGTCGGAACAAGTTCCGACTCCAT
>JBJFDD010000121.1:0-2404 GCA_051889815.1 Candidatus Cryptobacteroides sp.
TTCGGAGAAGCCTTCTCCATAGACACTGTGTGTCGGAGCCACTGACATGAATGCTTTCGGATCCATTTCCTTTATGATTCGCGATAGCGGCAGGAACTGCTTCTGGTCAAGCATGATCAGAAGGATATCCCTCTTTTGTTTGGTGTACCATCCCATGCCCTGGATGACCGTTACTCCCCTGTCGAGTTCCTTGCAGATGTAGTCTGCAATCAGGTTGTTCTTCTCGGAGAACACCATCAGCTGATAGGACTTCTGGCCGCCCACCACCATGTCGATCATAAGGATGAATGAGGTGATTTCGACAAATCCGTAAATCATGTCCGCAAAGGTCTTGTCCGGAAGGAAAAGGACCAGGGTGACAATGACGAAGTCCGAGTAGAGGAAGACGCGGCTCAGGTTGACCGGCCAATACTTGTTGATCATCAGGGCAATGATGTCGGTACCCCCGGTACTGCCTCCGTAGCGCATCGTCAGGCCGATTCCTATAGCCTCAAGGAAGCCGGCGATAATCGGAATCATCACGGTCTCCCGCACATAGAAGAACGAACCTTCCACACAGTGGAGAGCCTCCATTCCGGAAAGCAGTTTCATCGCCAGGGTGGACACGACGATGGCATAGATTGTCTTGAAGCCGAAGCCGATGCCCATCAGGATGACCGCGATGAGAATCAGCAAGGCATTGATCACGACATAGGAATATGCAGCCGGAACAAGCCCTCCGGTGGCATACTGCAGGACAGTGCAGAGTCCCATCATGCCACCGGCAGACATTCCGTTGGGAATCATGAAGCATTCCCAGGCAAAAGCGAACACGAATGCCGCAAAAGTCAGGACCAGATAGTCCAGGATTACCCTTGAAATACTCCGACGTTCAGCCATACCGCTACTTGAGTACTATGTTGACAATTTTACCCGGGACAACAATCACCTTGACTATGTTCTGGGTTCCGACGTACCTGGCAGTCTGTTCCATGGAACGTACCTCGGCCTCGACTGCCGCCTTGTCCATGCTCTTCGGAAGTTCGACGGTAAAGCGGGTCTTCCCGTTGAAGGAGACAGCATAGGTTGCGTTGTTCTCCACGGTGTACTCGGCGACATATTCAGGGAACTTTGCGAAGGATATGCTCTCTTCATGTCCGAGAAGGGACCAGAGTTCCTCGGCGATATGCGGAGCGAACGGAGAGAGAAGGATTGTCATCGGCTCGAGAATCTCACGCTTGCGGCACTTCAGGTCGGTTATCTCGTTGAGGGCGATCATGAAAGCGCTGACGGTGGTGTTGAAAGAGAAGTTCTCGATGTCCTCCTGTTCCTTGAGGATAAGCTTGTGGAGGGTCTTGAGTTCGGCCGGTGTTGCCTTTTCTTCGGAGACGGAGAATTTGTCCCCGTCGAAGAAGAGTCTCCAGAAGCGCTTCAGGAAGCGGTTTACTCCGTCAATTCCCTTTGTGTCCCAAGGCTTGCTCTGTTCCAGAGGTCCGAGGAACATCTCGTAGAGGCGGAGGGTATCGGCACCATATTCATCGCATATCCTGTCCGGATTGACGACATTGAACATCGACTTGCTCATCTTCTCGACGGCCCAGCCGCAGATGTATTCGCCGTTTTCAAGGATGAACTCTGCATCGGCGAACTCCGGCCTCCAGGCCCTGAATCCTTCGAGGTCAAGCCTGTCGTTGCGCACGAGGCTGATGTCAACATGGATTTCGGTTGTCTCGTACTGGTCTTTCAGGCCGACGGAAACAAACTTGTTGGTTCCGACTATCCTGTACACGAAGCTTGAGCGGCCCTGGATCATGCCCTGGTTGATCAGTTTGCGGAACGGTTCGTCCTCGCAGACATAACCGAGGTCATAGAGGAACTTGTCCCAGAAGCGGGAGTAGATGAGGTGACCGGTGGCATGCTCGGTTCCTCCGATGTAGAGGTCAACGTCACGCCAGTACTCGTCTGTCTTGCGGTCAACAAGAGCCTCTGAATTATGAGGGTCCATGTACCTGAGGTAGTAGGCGCTGGAGCCCGCAAAGCCCGGCATTGTGCTGGTCTCGAGCGGATAGCCCTCGTAGGTCCAGTCCTTGGCCCTGGCAAGAGGCGGCTCGCCATTCTCCGTAGGCTTGAACTCGTCAATCTCCGGCAGGCGGAGCGGAAGGGCGTCGAACGGAACAGGGGTCGGGATACCGTCCTTGTAGTAGATAGGGAACGGCTCGCCCCAGTACCTCTGGCGGCTGAATATGGCGTCACGCAGCCTGTAGTTGACTTTCCTGTGGCCGAGGGAGTGGCTCTCGACATATTCAATGGCGGCAGGGATGGCTTCCTTGACATCGAGTCCGTTGAGGAAGCCGGAGTTCATCATGATGCCGGACTTGGCGTCAAAGCTCTCTTCGCTGACGTCACAGCCCTCAATCAGCGGGAT
>JBJFDD010000122.1:0-2385 GCA_051889815.1 Candidatus Cryptobacteroides sp.
TGAGAATGAAGTCTTTTCATCTACTCGCCTTGGTTTCATGTCTCGGCCTTCTGGGCTGCACTTCGGAAACACTAGCCCCTTCCGAAGAGAGTTCCGTCATATATCTCAGCTCCCGGAAACTCTCATGGGATGAAGCCGATACCGGGACAAAAACCACTTGGGACCAGACCGGTTCCATTTTATGGAGCGAGTCGGACAGAATAAAGGTCCTCGCCAAAAAGGACGGAGCATGGCTCGATTCATCAGCAGCCTCGGGAAGCGGCGGTGGAGATTTTCTGATTTCCCCTACTTTTGTTGAAAAGGATACTTCCCTTATGAGTTTTGCAGTGCCGACGAGTTTTCTCAGCGACATGAGCGGGAACTGGAAGTTCTACGGTGTCTATCCTCCCAGCTGCCTTCTGGACACCCAGATGAGTGACAGCAACAGCTTCTCATTCAGGATTCCGACGCGACAAGTACCTGAATTGAAAGCCACTGGGCACTCTTTCGACCAGGATAGCGATGTACTTGTCGGCCATACCGGAGACATCGCATCCCTGAAAGAGGGACAATCCTATCCCCTGTATTGGGACAGGCTGGTTGCCCATCTCTGCATAAACTTCAAGGATGTAGCTTTCAGTGAGGGAGAAGTGCTGAAAAGCATCAAACTGGTCGCTGACAATTCGGCGAAGTTGAGCGGAAGCTTCAGCTATGACATTTCGGGCGGCGCGGTTACTGCCGTCAATGCTGCCGATTCGGTCATTGTGGTAAGTACGCTGGTCAACCTGGAATGCTCTGGAGGAAAGATCAGCGATGTATGGTTCTCTGTCCTGCCGCAGACCATCAAATCCCTGAAGGTGGTAATCACTTCAGACAGGGCAGTCTATACCAAGTCCTGGCAGACCTTGGACCTGAACCTGAAAAAGAACAGCCGCAACACCCTTTCCATCTCCATGGACAAGGCCGGAAAGCAGGCCGTGACCCCAGAGACACCAGAAGACCCCAACTTCACAATGGTCTTCGACACAACTTTTGCCGTGAATATCCCCGAGATGATTATCGCGAGCAAAACCGAGCACGATCCTTTCCATCCTGTAAATCTTACAGCTCCTGCTGTGGATGCAGATGCCGCAGTGCAGTTGCATCTGGAAATATTCCCGATGTATGCTTTCGGTGACGGACACGAAAGCGGGGACTATTATTATGTGGAGGGATATATCTGGTCCCACAATGCTCTTATCTACGCTGACCGCAATAACAAGGGCGTGGGGCTATATGGTTGGTATCCTGCGCTTTATGCTCTTGATTTCCAATTGCTCAGCAGTGAAGGTGAACCTCTGGACGGACAGAATGACCTGTCGTTCCTCAGCACGCCCGAGCCGTCTTCCACCACAACGGACTGGAATTACCACAGCCAGCTTACCATCTCCCTCAACACACAGATTACAATCGGAATGGCAAGGCCAAAAGTGAGGCGTGACCGCAGGAATTGGAACGTTCTCTTCAAGGGCTGGCTCGGTGGCAGTTTCTCGTGGGTGAACTCCACTTCGCAGAACCTTCCCGACCAGACCATATTGATGTACTACGATTCCGATGACCGTGAGGTTCACTACCAGTTCAAGACCATGAACGACGAAACAGGCTATGGCAACAAGTTTATTCCTGACGTGTTCAAAACTGACCAGATAGTAAAGTTCAACTGGATCTGGCATGTCAGGAAAGGTGTTGACTGCGCCCGGGATGAAGATCTGCGGGAGATGCGGATGAAAGTTGCAGTAAGGCCTACCTACAAGATTGCCTACAGGGGAGATTATGTGCAGATTGCGCCCCCGATAGAGCAGTATTTTGAAGGCAGGACCACCTATGAATATTCCCCGCATGAGTTCACGATGGACATGCCTGCAATCAACCGAATCCCGGCGGGAACGATCAATCTCAAGAATGACACCCTGCAAGAAGACTGGCTGATGACTGACATCACTGTCTACAGGGAGGGCGAGTATGCTACGGGGATTCCCTACGACACTGTCAACGGGTCTTTCTTCATTGATGAAACGGCAGAGATCACCCTACGGTATGGCACATACGACATTACACTTGTCCAGAAGGACAGCGGCACAGGCGTGGTGCAGAAAAGGCGCATCATAAAAGGGGTCAAGATTGACGCCGGCAAGCCTGAGGTAGATATTTCATATAGTGATGGAGAGGCGATATGATTGAGAATAAAGCAATATACATTGCTCCCAAGGTGGAAGTGATAGTGATTTCGGGAAGCAAGGCTGTCCTGCAGGGCTCGGACTCCCCTTCTTACGGCTATGATGACAATGACCTTGGAGAACTTGCCTAGGCCCTTTTCAATTTGATTCCTTCCAGGACCGTTTCTCGCAAGACGGTCCTCTCCTGTCA
>JBJFDD010000123.1:0-2380 GCA_051889815.1 Candidatus Cryptobacteroides sp.
TTTTCTGCCTCTGGTTGTTTGAGTTCTGGTTGTATTTGTTCTTCTTGTTCCTGAAGTTGTTGTTGCCAAAGTTGTTCTGGGCGACTTCCTGATGGTCGGCCGGATCATCCTTGAGATCATCAAACAGCTTATGAATGAACTCCTTGCCGGAATTATCCTGGACTGCAGCAGGCTTGGATTCAGCAGGAGCCGGCTGGGATTGGGCTGGAACTGGAGCCTGGGATTCAGCCTTCGGTGCTTCGGAAGAAGGGTCCGGGGCAGAAGGAGGAGTCTGGGCAACCTGGGAAGTTTGGGCAGTCCCGGGATCGACCTTGGCCTTCGGTTTGCGGCCTCGCTTCTTCGGAGCTTCGGCAGCAACTGCCGGAGTCTCCTGTGGAGCAGACTCTGTTTTGGCATCTTCGCTCCTGACGGCAGTTTCGCCCTTGCCGTCTTTTGCGGTCTTGCGCTTTCTCTGCTTCTGGCCTTCAGCTTTGATCTTTTCTTTATCTTCAGTCTTTGTTTCAGCCTTCATGCCTTCTGCCGGAGCATCGTCGGCAGGTTTGTCGTTCTTTTTCCTGCCCGAGTTTTTTTCAGGAGCTGCTGCGGCAGCACCGGCTGCATTTTCAGCGGCAGCCTTGTCAGCCTTGCGTGGTCTTCCGCGCTTGGCCTTGGGCTTGGCCTCGTCCGGCTTCAGTGATTCTGCTTTGGCCTGGGCGTCCAGAATATCGAATGCCAGATCCTGGTCCTCCTTCTTTTTGATGTTCTGGACATTCAGACTTGCCGCAACAGATTCAAGCTGTTCACGGCTCATCTTACTGAGTTGTAGTAGGGTGTATGTCATATGAAAAATATCTCTCCTGCAAAATGCAGGGAACAAAAAAATCTGATGGAAGTGAAAGTCTTCCGGAAATATGCTCGAAGACTTCACAAAAATAGTAAAAAAGTAGGAATATCCAAAACTAATTGTCCCAATAGCTCGAACTCTTCTTGAATCTCAGCAGATCCGAAAGGGCGGAAGCATTCGCGGCAATCAGGAATGAATATGACTGGTACATTCCGGTAGGAATCCAGGACACCGAAATCTTGAAGCAATGCAGGTCATAGCTGAACGACATCTGCGAAGTAGTGATTTTCATTGCCATGAAATCCCATCCGGTCTGGGCCTGGATGGACATCTTGGGGGTCAGCTGGACATTGCCCGAGGCTCCCAGGGTCTGTGTGATCTGATTGTTCCGGACCAGGGTGTTGTTGGTGTAGGAGTAGGTCCTCGCATAGCTGAAGGAATAGTTCAGGTTGATGCTCCATGGAACATTCGGATTGGTATAGTACAGCCAACCGCCAGGAATATATTCACCCGTGACAGGATGGTAGTAGATTCTCCTGTAGTAATCGGCCGCACTCTGGCTGCCCGAGTTGCCGGAGCTCCCCGAACCGTCATTGCCGTTGATTGCTCCTTTGCCCGACAATGAATATGAAAGCGAAGCGCTCGCATTGGTCAGCCTGAGCGGCACACCGGTCTGGGTGATGTTGTACTTGTTGATCCTCTGGCCGCGTTCATTGATGGCATACGGATCGAAATTGAGGTTTCCGTTGATGCCGAGCTTCCCGAAGATAGAAGTGGACATCGTGACTCCCACAGTCCTCATCTTCAGGGAATCCGCCAGGAAATTGTAGCCTGTGGAGATGTTCAGCTGGTCCAGCAGCTTGACCTTCTTGGTCCCGGTCCCGGTAGTGTCCTTGAGGTCACGCACCTTCGCCTCGAGATTGTTGCCGATGGAAAGGCTCATCGTTGCGGAACGTCCCTTTCCCGGTGCCGAATACAGCTGTCCCTGGTAGATGTTGTAATCGACGGATTTCTCAACGCCCAGGGTATCAGTGTAGTTGAAGGTCCTCCAACCGTTGAAAGCCTTGCCTTTTTCCGGACTGAGGCTCAGGCTTAGGCTCGGCGAGACGACATGGCGGATTGCCTGGACCTTGCGATGCCTTCCGAACTGGTACATACCGTAGATCCTGGTGCTCATCGACAGTCCTCCGGAATAGTTGTGTGTGGTTCCCAGTGTACTGAACAGACCTCCTTCACGGTACTTGACGGAATTGGTCTCCGCATCAAAGTAGGCCTCGGTCTTGTTGAAGAACCAGTTCATGCCATAGGTGACTGAAGGGGTGACATTGATGTACTTCAGCAGGGTGAAGTCAGGAAGTCCGATCTGGAAATTGTGGGTCATGCCGTTCTTGAACTTGTCCCCGAAACCCGGCTGGCCGAATTCCGATGCCTTGAAACTGATCTTGTTCTGCAGCGTAGTGTTGTAGGCAAAAGAGAATTTCTCGTAGAATTTCTCCTTTCCGACCCTGTTCTTGACCTTGAACGGATAGAAACGGCTCACCGAGAAGGTCAGGTTAG
>JBJFDD010000124.1:0-2378 GCA_051889815.1 Candidatus Cryptobacteroides sp.
CAAAACTACGCTGGTCGACAGGATGATCTATCAGGCCAATCTCGTACGCCAGCCTGAGAATCTTGGTCAGCTTATTCTCGACAACAATGACATCGAGAGGGAGAGAGGCATAACCATTCTGGCAAAGAACGTGTCCGTCATCTACAAGGATGTCAAGATCAACATCATCGACACCCCTGGCCATAGCGACTTCGGAGGCGAGGTCGAAAGGGTACTGAATATGGCGGACGGAGTGCTCCTCCTTGTGGATGCCTTCGAAGGCTGCATGCCGCAGACCCGCTTCGTGTTGTCGAAGGCATTGGATCTCGGAAAGAAGCCGATTGTCGTTGTCAACAAGGTGGACAAGCCGAACTGCCGTCCGGACGAAGTCCAGGAAGAGGTTTTCGACCTGATGTGCACCCTTGACGCCACTGACGAACAGCTGGATTTCAAGACCATATTCGGAAGCGCAAAGCAGGGATGGATGTCCGATGACTGGAAGAAACCCACTTCCGACATCACTCCTCTGCTGGATGCCATACTCGAAGAAATTCCTGCCCCGAAGGTTGTGGAAGGCACTCCCCAGATGCAGGTCACTTCCCTTGAATATTCTCCATACGTCGGCCGTATCGCAGTGGGCAAGCTTACCCGCGGCACCCTCAGGACAGGCCAGCAGGTCAGCCTGTGCAAGCGCTACGATGTCATCGAGAAGCACAAGATCAAGCAACTGATGGTCTTCGACGGCCTCGGAAAGGCCAATGTGGACACTGTCAGGTGCGGTGACATCTGCGCCGTGGTCGGAATCGACGGATTCGAAATCGGAGACACCATCGCGGATATCGAAAATCCGGAACCGCTCCCGCCGATTTCAATCGACGAGCCTACGATGAGCATGCTCTTCACCATAAACAATTCCCCATTCTTCGGCAAGGACGGCAAATTCGTGACCTCAAGGCATATCAAGGACCGTCTGGACAAGGAACTCGAGAAGAACCTTGCCCTAAGGGTAAAGCCTGGCCAGAATGCGGATTCCTTCATAGTCTACGGCCGTGGCGTCCTGCATCTTTCCGTCCTCATCGAGGAGATGCGGCGTGAAGGTTTCGAACTTCAGGTAGGCCAGCCGAAGGTGCTCGACAAGACCATCAACGGACAGCGCTGCGAGCCTATCGAAGACCTTTCGATCGAAGTCCCGGACAATTTCGTCGGCACTGCCATCGAACTTGCAACCCGCAGGAAGGGCGCGCTTCTCCACATGGAACCTCGCGGTGGAAGGACTCTCCTCACATTCGACATGCCGACCCGCGGCCTGATGGGACTGCGTTCCAACCTCCTGACTGCAACCCAGGGAGAGGCCATCATGGCACACCGCTTCAAGGACTACCAGCCTTTCAAGGGAGAAATCGACAACCGTGTCAATGGCTCCCTGGTCTCCCTCGAGACGGGTACTGCGGTGGCATATTCAATGAACAAGCTTCTTGACAGGGGCAAGTTCTTCGTCGAGCCGGGTGAGGATATCTACTGCGGACAGGTTGTGGGCGAGCACACCCGCGAACGCGACCTGAACATCAACATCTGCAAGACAAAGAAGCTTACAAATGTACGTGCGGCCGGCTCCGACGAGAAAGTAGCCCTGCCACCTGCCATCAAGATGTCCCTGGAGGAGATGCTTGAATATATCCGCGAAGACGAACTGGTGGAGGTTACTCCCCATTTCACCAGAATCCGCAAGATTCTGCTCGATCCGATGGACCGCAAGCGCTCCGGAGGCTCTTCAGATGATGAATAGTCGGTCAAATGGAAAATCTATAGGCCAAAAGATTTTTTATTACTGAAATTATTTGTATCTTTGCATCCCTAAATCTGTTTATCGGAACAATGAACGACGCTTTTTTAGTCCCTTTGAATGGATTGGCACAAGGCCGGAAGGACTTCCGGTGGCGTGTCGGGAAAGAGTTCTTTGAAGTTTTTGAGAATTCAGAAATTCTGGATGCCGACCTGGAGGTTGTTGCCGAAGTCGAAAAGTCCGGACACTTCATCGGTGTCGACAGTACGATCGACGGCTCTGTAACCGTGATTTGCGACAGATGCTCAGAAGAGCTCCAGCTTCCGGTGCAGACAGGCTTTTCGCTCAGCATCAAGTTCGGCCCTGAGGCTTCTTGCGAAAGCCTTGCCGATGAGCATGAGCGCGAGATTGTCTTCCTCCCGGAATCCGATTCCGACCTGGACCTCCGCCAGACGATTTATGATTATGTCTGTCTGTCCCTGCCGGTGCAGCGGGTCCATGACGAAGGCTTCTGCAATCCTGAAGCATTGAAATACCTGAATTCAGAAGAAACACCGAAGACGGAAGACAATGACTCCTCGCTGCCGGCACGGCCTGGAAATGGCTCGGCCTGCTG
>JBJFDD010000125.1:0-2372 GCA_051889815.1 Candidatus Cryptobacteroides sp.
TTGTACCTAAAAAGCCGACACGATTCTTACAGGACCGAGAAGGCCGGAAGGAAGGATCGGATCATCGGCAGTGTAGTGGTTCCAGGTGGTATAGGTCCTGCGTTTGCCCGGTTCTCCGCGAAGGTCCCCGACAAGCCTGTTCTGCCAAAGGTTGACGACCTCGATGCTCAGCTCGTTGGTGCCCTGCTTCAGGGCGCCGGAAACATCGACTGTCCATGGAGCTACCCAGACAATTCCGAGGTCCTCGCCGTTGAGGCGTACATGGGCCATCACCGAGACATCGCCCAGGTCGAGCCTGCATCCTGATGGGACTTCACCCTCAATGGTGAAGGTTGTCCTGTATTCGGCTGTACCGGAATAGTACTTCACGAGAGGATCCTCGCAAAGGGTCCAGTCCATAAGGGAATCCATCTGCAGAGGGTCTTCCCTGCCCCATTCAGGATCGAAGCTTACAGTCCAAGGCCCATCAACTTTGCAGACAGTCTTGCCGACGGTTGAAGACGGCCAAGGTCCTGCCGCTCCGGAGCCCTCGGCAGAGAAGACCACGAAGCATGACTGGAAGCCTTCGAAGCTGATGTCAATGGAGGTGCAGACGCCGTCGTCGGTAACCTCAGCAACTGAATATGTCCGCCCGGTCATCGGGTCCCAGATTTCAGGAGTCATCCCGCTGACACGGAATGCGCATCGGATGGTCTCCCTGCTTTCCGTCCTGTTGGAGAGGAAGTATATTTCGGCATCGGGAGTCCTTCTGTGGGTATAGCGGACATCGGAAGGAGTTGCGGTGAAATCCGGGGCCACGCCCATCGAGGCAAGGAGCGAAGCCGTCCTGTCATAAGGCTGGTAGAGATTGTCTGGCTCGTCTTCCATCAGGATGACAGTACCGTTGCCAACCTTGCGGGTCCTCTCGCCGGAATTTCCCCAGATGTCTTTCACCAATGAAGCCACCCTTTCATCACACTCAGGATAGCCGGTCAGGCCTGGTGCTGTTGCAGGAGGAGTACCGACAACCGTAGCTCCATCCTTTACCAATGAATATATCTTCTCGAGATATTCCTCCGAGGCAGTCGGCCATGCCGGAAGGACAAGCACTTCGTAGCTTGCTCCGGAAGGGAAAACGACCTTTCCGTCCATGACCTTGGCCTTGTAGAGCATGCTTGGAGGGCAGGCGTCGAAATTGTAGGCCTTGCGGTCCGGCATCGTGGAATGAGGGCCGTCATAGGCTGAATCAGGAGCCCTGAAGACATGAGGAACACTCTCGGGATTGAGATAGAGAATGTCAGCGACTGTTCTTCCCTGCTGGAGAAGGAACTGGCTCCTGGCGACATAGGTGTGATAGCCGACCGACATCGGCCACCAGGTCTGTCCCCTGTCCCAATGGACTCCATAAGGACCCATCGTCATGCCCGGACGCAAGGTGTCGGGCAGGCACTGATGCTGGAAGGTATGGAACATCAAGCGGCTGATTCCCGCACCGAAAGCCCAGTCGGTCTGGTCCTTCAGCATGCCCGGATACTGTCTCCAGCCGTCCAGATGTGAGGTGAAAGCCTCAGCAGGTACTACATCGCAGCCGATCAGGTGGGCTGCCGATGTACCTTCCGCCGCACCGAAAGCGGTATTGAAGCCGAAACCGTTGGCCCAGAACTCGGCCATCGGGACATCTGCCGACACTGCAAGTTCAAGGTCCTGGGTAGGATTCATGTCGTATGGCTCGATGGAGAGAAGGGCTCCGTGGCTGTGGGCATATTCCTTGACAGCGAGGGAATGGTTCTCAATGGTGAGTTCCTGGGCTGTCAGGCGGACATCGAAGAGGAAACGCTCGCTTATCTGGCGGTCACCGACGATGACTCCAGAATAGACAGGATAATACGGCTGCGGGTCATAGCCCCTGCGTTTCTTGAATTCTTCCCTGAAGGATGCAGTCCAGTTCTGGGCACCCATCTCCCAACTGTCCATGTGGAGGTACTTGATGCCGCCGAAGCAGTCGGACTTGTCGCCGACGGCGGCGAAGAGCTTGTCCGTGAAATTCGCAAAATGGGCACTGAGAGCCTCCCTGTCGAACTTGTCACATTCCATTCCGACGCCCGGCAGAGGAGCAGGACGGGTTGCGGCTCCGTTGTTGCGGCTCGAAAAGCGCATGATGGTCCAGTCACCCTGCGGTGCATCCCACTCAAGGTCTCCTTCCGGGGTCATCAGGGCCGTCAGGTCGATGATCTCATCAGGATTGACAGCGGATGCGGTTGCCAGGTCTGCGCCGACGCCATCCGGCATCAGGTACTGCTTGACTCCCGGCTGGGAGCTGTATGGAGCACGTATGTAAAGGGCCTTTTCCTGGGTACCTTCAATCCGCTCGCCGCCCTGCGGCGTCGGAAATG
>JBJFDD010000126.1:0-2361 GCA_051889815.1 Candidatus Cryptobacteroides sp.
ATTTTGATGGTCGAATCGGAAGGACGGGCGCCGCTGCCTTCAAGAATGAGGGGATAGGTGCCCGGTTTGCCGACCGACGGACAAGTTATCTGAAGTTTTCCCTCCTGTCCGGGCTGGAGCACGGAAGGAGTGAGACTTGCGCTGACCGGAAAGGGTATAAAACTCACCACAGGATTGATTTTCAGAGTTCTGTCCCCAGCATTGATGCAACGGACCGAGACAGTTTCCCCAGGAGAGACGGTAAGCGAATCACGCCGCAGACGAAGGGCGCCAAGAGCGCATGGATACTCGCCGTCGCGGTTCCAGCCAACCACGGCATCGATTTCAAGCACGGCGGCGGGAGCCTTTGAGGAAGCATCAGTGAATATGCTGACCTTCCTCCGGAATCTGCCAGGATGTCCTGCAGGATCGTAGACGGCAGTCAGGACCGCCGTCCCACCCGGAGAGAGGACATTCCTGTCTGCACTTACCTTTAGACAGGAGCAGGTCGAAGCAATCTTTGTGATGGCAATTCTCCGGGAAGAGCGGTTGCGCATCCGGAAAACTATTTCTACCGGGGAAGAATCCTCCGTAAGGGTGTCGAGAAGGACTTTCCTGCGGTCGAATTCCAGGGAAGAAGAGTCCTGGGAGAGAGAAGGTGACGAGTACTCCTGAAGCTTTTCCTCCGGGATGACCTTGATTTGTGCGGTCACCGGAAGTGCAAGTAAAAGCATCGGAAGAAGTACTGGTATCAGTTTTCTCATCGTCTCGGGATTCACAATTCTACAACCATCCGCTGGAAGAGGATTTGCTCCTCACGGTTATCACGAAATCGAAGGAACAGGAACCGTCCGAGGCAGTAGCGCGAGTCTGGCCTTCCGACAGACCGGTGAAGGTAAGCTTGCCGGAGGCTGCCGTACAGGAGGCAACAGACTCGTCTGCAACCCGTACGCTGACCTTCAGCGGGCTGTCGAAATAGAGTGCTGCATCGAAGGATCTGGAGGCATTGGTCTCAAGGAATACATTCGGGAATGTCATCGGCTGACCGGCAGAGGCGATTGCCTGGAGAAAGGCGTGGGCATTGACCTGTCCATGTCCCATCTTGCCACGGTAGAGATTGAGATCCATTGACTTGAGATGGTTCAGGCCGAGGTCGGCGACATATTTGTAGTAGAGTTTCGGCTCGTCCGTGTTCCAGAACTGCTCCACGGGTGTGCAGGTCGAATAAAGGAGTTCCACGATGTCGGAAGCCTTGACGTGGGAGCGGAGTTTCGCTGAATATGAGAGCCCCAGGGCCACGACTCCGGAAACGTGGGGACAGGCCATCGAAGTGCCCTCCATGTAGCCGTAGCCGCTCTCGCTGACATTGTACGGCAGGGTCGAGAGGATACAGCCGAGAGCTCCGCGCTCGAGTGTCCCGGCATATTCACTGTCCCCGGCATATTCATAATAATAGTCCTGGTCGCCTCCCGGGGCGGAGATTGTCGTTCCCGTGCCGTAGTTGGTGTAGACGGCAGGAGTCCAGTCGGCAGCGGTGGCGGCGACGGCGACAAAATCCTTGTACGCGCCCGGATAGCCGGCCATCGGCGCATTCTCGTTGCCTCCGGCGAAGACTACGATACCGCCTTCAACAACGCCGTCAGGCGAACCGGCATTATGCACGAAGTAATCCAGGGCCTTGCGTTCGAGGGCATTGTCCTTCATCCAGGATTCGTCGGTCGAGTACATCGGGATCCAGTCGAAACCGTTTGCGGCACCGGAAGTGTAGCCCCAGCTGCACTGGAGTACGGTTGCGCCGTTGTCCGCAGCATATTTGATAGCCCTGACCTCATCCAGGACAGAGCCTCCCTTTTCGCCCGAAAAGATCTGGCAACTCATGATGCGGACACCCGGCGAAATGCCGTTCCCTCCCGCAATCGAACTTATACCAAGACCATTGTTGTTGACAGCGGCAATCACTCCGGCGACGTGGCTGCCGTGGCCCGAGTCATTGACATCCTGCACGGAAATCAGAGGCGAATCCGTGACGAAGTTGTAGCCATGGACATCACCGGGATACCCGTTCCCGTCATTGTCCACTTCCGAACGCCAGATTTCATCTTCATTGACCCACATCGCGTCCTTCAGGTCGGGATGGGTGAAATCGACGCCCTCGTCCAGTACGGCAACGACAATTGAAGGATGTCCGGTGCAGAGTTCCCATGCTTTTCCTGCATTGACGTCAGCCCCGGCGGTGAACTTGGAAGGGCCGAGGTCGCCATGGTTCACAAGATTCCACTGGAAAGGGAGGAGAGCGTCATTGAATGCTCCCGCCTCCCGGACATCACTCCTGGTCTTCGGAAGGCAGCGGAAAGGAATGGACCTCCCTGAATATGCCTTCTT
>JBJFDD010000127.1:0-2358 GCA_051889815.1 Candidatus Cryptobacteroides sp.
ATCTTTATAATAATCTTCCCAGTCCTTCTTCATCTGGGGGGTAAAGGCTCCCTCCCCGAAGAAAGGAGGGTTGGCTGCAGGCACGTCCAGATGGACTTTCACCTTCTTTCCTCCGCTGACTGTAGCGCTCGAGGAGACCAGATGCTGCATGCTCTGCTCACCCTTGACCCAAGGGCCACCGCTTCCGGTCCAGCCCGGTCCTATTCCCAGAATCATCTGGATGTCAAGTCTTTCGCACTCGCTGACAGCGAATTTGAACAACTCGGTCCATTCGTCGCTCATGAAATCTACCGGTCCTCTCGGGACTCCGACTCCCACCTCAAGGAAAATCACGTAGCCGATTCCGGCTTCGCTCATCGCCTCAAGATCCTTGGTGATGCCTTCCCTTGAGAAGTTACCGTCCATGAAATACCAATAGACTCCCGGTCGGGCAGTAAGGGGCGGCGTCTGGAAGCCATCCTTGAGAGCGGAAATGCTGCTGTTGCCACGGACGCAGCCGGAAAGCGCGGCGAGGCACATCATAAGATAAAACAAAATCTTTTTCATAGTGTATGTTGAATATGTGGTTTTCCAATTGTCCCAAAGGCTGTCAGGCATGGTTATCCTCCCCGGAGGAATCATAGTCGGGAATCCAATCACCCAGTTTCTGGCGCGCCATTATCTTCACCTCCGGTGTCACATTCTTCGCGACAGAGTACAAGGCCCAGGTCAAGGCTGCCAGGTCGTCGGTAAAACCGGCTCCAGGGATGAAATCAGGTATCAGGTCGACGGGAAGGATGAAGTATCCCAATGCTCCGAGAATCTTTGTCCTGTCAGCCTGGGGCGTAGCAGGATTGCGGAGGACATAATAGAGCAGAAGTGCGGCATAGACCACTTTGACCCCCGCCTTCCTCGCGACATTCTTCAGTTTGGTCCAGAACCCGGATTCGGAATAGTTCTTCTGGTACTTGTCGTAATTCCTGTCTGTCATAGCATAAGTCCGATTCTGTCATTCCGTTCAGGAGTCAGCCTTCTCGCTTTTCCATGGAAGGGCACAGAGGAGCATCGCCAGGACACAGACGATCGGGAAAAGCATCAGCGAAACATTCCAGCCTGCGCTCTGGATGACGGCACCCATTGCAATCTTGGAAACGACAGCATCACCGAAAAGATAGCCGAACAGGCCGACGAAACCGGCAGCAGTGCCGGCAGCATTCTTTGGCACGAGGTTGAGAGCCTGGATTCCGATGAGGGCAACAGGGCCGTAGATGCAGAAACCGATGATTGTCAGGGCCACATAGATGAGAATCTTCTGGGCAGCCACAGGATTTGCGAAAAGGGAGGCCAGAGGACCGGACTGCCAGTAGATGAGGGCTCCGACCAGTACGGCACCCATGAAGATTACATTTGGAGGAGCGCAGCGTCCCTTGAAGAACCTGGAGGAGATCCAGCCGCAGACGATGGTTCCGAATATTCCCGCATAGTTGTGGATGGAGAAGGCCAGATTGCTTTCCTCGGCGCTCATGATGCCGTTCTCCTGCAGATAGGTAGGAGCCCAGTCACCGATGCCGTAGCGGACCATATAGACGAAAATGTTGGCAAAGGCAACAGCCCACAGGAGCTTGTTCTTGAATATGTAGTCGACGAACAGGGTCTTGAAAGGGATTTTTTCTGTGTCCTTTTCCTTGGATTTCACGCCGGAGAAGTCATTGCGCCACTCATTGACGGATGGCAGGCCGCAGGACTGAGGGGTATCCCGCAGAAGGAGCCAGCATGTTGCCGCAATCACAACCGCCACCAGCGACGGAAGGATAAAGACTCCTTTCCAGCTCTGTCCAGCGGGCAAACCGAAGGCAACCACAGCCGCCATACCGGCAGTCGAGAGGAGACCGAGGGTACCGCTTCCGAAGGTGTGGGAAGTGTTCCAGACGGACATCTTGAAACTTCTCTCGTTCTGGGAGAACCAATGCGCCATTATCCTGCCGCAAGGAGGCCAGCCCATTCCCGAGAGCCAGCCGACTGCCAGCATCAGCACGAAGATTATCGCCATGTTCAGGGTGGTGGTCTGTGGGCTGAAAGGGATGACTCCAGGGAGAATCATTGCAAATGCGGAGAGCAGAAGGCCTATCACCAGGAACTTGCGCGCATCCGAACGGTCGGAGACGCTACCCATGATGAATTTGCTGAAGGCATAGGCAATGGAGACTGCCGACATGGCTATGCCGACCTGTGCCTTCGTCACAAGGCCCTCGGCAATCATGCCGGGAGCGGCGAGGGAGAGATTCTTACGGACGAGATAGTAACCTGCATAGCCGAGGAAAGCACCAAGGAAAACCTTGAACCTCATTGATTTGTAGGTACTGTCGATTTTGTCTTTGG
>JBJFDD010000128.1:0-2333 GCA_051889815.1 Candidatus Cryptobacteroides sp.
TTTATACCGTAAAGATAAGAAAAATATTTCTATATCAATATTACATTACACTAGAAATCATTATCTTTGCCAGAATACAGTTAGTGAATATGACAATCAAGCACCTCAGCAGCACGTTCAGGATCCTGCTCGCTGCCCTCCTCGCCGTCTGTTTGCAGACAGTGGCTTCCGCCCAGTCGACCAGGACGGTCAGCGGCACGGTCACGGACACGTCCAAGGAGCCCCTTGCCGGGGCGGCCGTTACGACTGTAGTCAACGGCAAGACCAAGGGAGCCATCACCGACACGGAAGGACGCTATTCGATTGAAGTGCCCGCCAAGGAGGTCATTCTTGAATATTCATTCCTCGGGATGACTACCAGGAAGATCAGCGTCCCCGCCGGCACCAATGTCATCAATGTCGTCCTCGAATCCGACAACAGCATAGAAGAAGCCGTCATCAGCACCGGCTACGGCGTTGTGCAGAAAAGGGAGAATCTCACGGGATCGGCCTTCCAGGTCACCCGAGAACAGCTTGAGAAACTTCCGGCCAACCGAATAGACAACATGCTTGCCGGTCTGGTCCCGGGGCTCCAGGTCAACGAGTCAACTACCAACGGCCTGCCTTCCGTAAAGATAAGAATCAGGGGCGAGGGTTCTCTCAGCGCATCCTGCGAGCCTCTCTGGATCATTGACGGAGTACCGATTTACACAGGTTCAAGAACCAACTCGGTATCAGGAACTTCCTACACAATCACCCCGATGTCCTTCCTCAATCCTGATGACATAGAATCCATGACCGTCCTCAAGGACGCAGCCACGACGACCATCTATGGAGCCGACGGTGCCAACGGAGTTATCCTTGTCACAACCAGAAACGGAAAGGAGAAAGGCTCCTCAATCAACGCACGCGTAAAATATGGAGTCTCTGCAATCGACAGGACGACAACCATGAAATATCTTGACGCGGACGGATGGTGGGAACTGGCCTACGAGGGTTGGAGGAATGCCGGTTTCAAGGACCAGTTCTTCCCTTATCAGGACAACGAATTCAACACTTACTCTGCAGCGAACACGGACTGGGTAAAAATCTACACCGGCATCGGACAGTCCAGGCAGGTCAACTTCTCGGCAAGCGGTGGCAACGAAAAGATGAGCCATTTCCTTTCCGCCAGCTACCTTGACAACAGTACCTGCTACAAGGGGAACAATCAGCAGAGATATTCATTCAGGGACAAAATAGACCTGAAGATTACCGACAAGCTCACTACATCAGTAAACCTTTCAGGGTCTTACAACCACAACACGATTTTCTCCCTGTACAGTTCCTACCAGAGGCTGCTGCCAATCTTCGACCCTTACATGGAAGACGGTTCATACAGAATGTACAACTACTACTCTACAGACGAGAACTCCTACAACCTGGTCGCCAAGAAGTTCTATGCGAACAAGCTGCCAGAAAGGGAATACAACGACAACTATCAGAATACCCTCTCCGTGGACGCGAACCTGACCATAACATATACTCCGTTCAGGGACCTGTCCATCACCTCTCAGACAGGAGCCAGCTTCATGAATATCTACGAGAGTACCTATTCATCCAGGAAAACCCTCTCCGGGATAAACACCGACAACACGGCACTCAGCGGATATTCCAGGAGAGCGGCGGTCTTCTCATCAGTCCTACTCGAAAACCTCAGGGCGAACTGGTCCCACTCCTTCGGGAAGCACTATGTTTCCGCCATGATCGGTACAGAGTTCATCGAGAAACCGTACAACACCTTGTATGCGACAGGCAACGGTTTCATCAATGACTACATCAAAGAGATTGCCTATGCCGAAGCCTCTACCGTCAAAGGTTCTTCAACAGCAACCAGGTCACGTTCGCTTTCCTACATGGGATCGGCGGAGTACACCTACGACAGAAGATATTCATTCTCCATCTCCGAGAGGTCACAGGGCAACTCCGCATTCAGCATCTACACCAGATGGGCCAACTATTTCTCGGCAGGCACGAAGTGGAACATCCACAATGAGAAATGGTTCAAATCAAATGTCGTGGACAAGCTTGGCGTCAAGTTCTCCTATGGAAGCAACGGAAACTCAAGGCTTGATTCTTCATCTTCTTTCGGAAGCTATTCGATTAACAGCAGCGCCTATTACGGGGGAAGCGCCGGAGCCGTACAGGGTTCCGCCCCGAATCCTTCGCTGAGCTGGGAAACCGAATACATCCTCAACACAGGACTGAACCTGGGACTGTTCGACAGGCTGGACATCAACCTGGAATACTATCACAAGAAGACTACCGACGTCCTCTATTCGGGACGGGTCTCATCCGTCATCACCGACGGAAGC
>JBJFDD010000129.1:0-2331 GCA_051889815.1 Candidatus Cryptobacteroides sp.
ACTATCTCATTCAATGTTCAATCTACGGTTGCAAAAATAAGATAAAATAATAGGATCGCCAACGGTTCCAGATAATCCGTGGGCAATACTCTAATATATCCCAAAACCTTAATACGCACGGTGTTATGGCAGGTCTTGGCACCTGTGCCTTCGTGTCATTTCAGGATTTAGGTTGGTTCCCTTTTATCCTATATTCCCGCCTCAATTCATATTCATCGGCAGGCACCGGCCCGGAGAAATACCGACTCGGTGCTCTCCCGGCAAAATCGGTTAGGGAGGTGACCCTTGCCACAGTGCCCTGTGTTGGGTCCTACCGGTCTAACCGGTGCAGAAATCGTGTCGGTTAGGGAACCGACCTACCCCACAGGTACTCCAGAGGCATCCCACCGGTCTAACCGATTTTGCAGAAGGAGAAAGTGCCAGGTCTGGGAATAGCTCGGTTGGTGTAAGGCCAAGGTACAAGAGCCCCCCAGCCTGTCCGAAAAGTCTTTCTCTTGGACGGCAATCGGTCTTCTGCGGTACTCTGCCAGGGGTAGAAGCTGCTGAAATGGCATTTTTCGGACAGGCTCCCCCCCCCGGACTCCAATCCCCGGACCGCCTTACAGCATCAGGGGCTTGCCGGCGTAGAAATCCAGGAGTTTGGCGCTGAAGAGATACTCGTAACGCGAGCGGACCAGATTTGACTCGGACTCGAGGAAGTTGTCACGGGCTTCGTTGAACTCAGTGATGTTTGCCTTGCCGTTTTCGTACTTCGCCGTCACCAGGTCGTACGACTCCTTGGCGCTCTGCCTCGCTTCCAGGCATGAACTGTACTTTTCTCCTGCAGCCACAGCATTGTAGTAGGCCTGCTGGATTTCCTTGTAGAGGCTCTTTTTCACCTGCTCCAGCTGAAGTTCCTGGTAGGTACGGTTCAGCCTGGCAGACCTGACCTGGTTCCGGCTTTGGAATCCCGAGAAGATCGGCACACTCAAGGACAGTCCCAGGAACTGGCTGAAATTGTTCTTCATCTGCTCGAAGAAGGAGTTCGAAGGAGCGCTGCTCATCGTGTAGTAGTTGGTGCCTATCCCTCCGCTGGCGCTTATTGTCGGCAGGAAGGACGCTTTTGCGTTGCGGATGGTGTATTCGGCAGCATCGAGCCGGAACTCCTCCGCAGAGACCGAAGGTTTGACGGCAATGGCTTGAGCATAAATTTCTTCCGGATCGCTTAGCAGCACATCCTCGATGCAGACAGACGGACGGACGACTGACAGGCCTTCCGGACTTGGCAGTTCCAGCAGCTGGCTCAGTTCCAGGACGGCCAGAGAAAGGTTGTTCCGGGCCTGGGTGACAGCCAAGCGGCTTTGCCCAAGTGCAGCTTTCTGCTGGGCGACCTGTACCTGGCTGGCTTTCCCGTTGGCAGCCATGGCTGAAAGCCTTTCGAGCTGGAGAGAATCAATCCCAACCTGATTCAGCGCGACATCAAGTATCTCAAGGTCATAGAGGATATTCACATACGCCTGGGCGACATTGACACTGACCTGTTCCCGGGCCTTTTCAAGGTCGGCAGTAGCAGCTTTCAGGTTCAGTTCTCCCTGCTTGATGTTGTTCTTGATCCTCATTCCCTGGAACACGGGGACGGAAGCCCCGATGTTCAACCCGGTGCTGGTGGTATTCGTGTTTGAATATGTGTTGTCGGCAGTCAGGCCTCGCCCGAATGAGAAGTTCTCACTGGCGCTGGCGCTGACCTGCGGCAGCCTGCTTCCCTTGGCAGTGCTTAACTCAACCTCCTGCTGGAGTACCTGGATATTCTGTTGCTTTAGGGTGATATTGTGCTCAAACGCATAGGAAATGCATTCCTGGAGGGTCCAGGAATGTCCCTGTGCATCTGCGGGGATTACGGAAATGAATATTACCAAGCCGGAAACGGCAGGAGCTATCCTCAAGGGCAGTGTGCGGACCTTGGCACAAAGTCCGGAAATCCGGGAACGGAATGCACGGATATCTGTTCGGAAGTGATTCATTGCAGGTTACTGTTTGGTTTCGAATATCCTGGAGCCCCTGACCTTGTCCAAAGTGTCCAGTCCTTCCTTGACCTCGATGTTGATTCCGTCGCTGATTCCCGTTGTGATGGCTTTCCTGGAATAGGAACCGTCGGCGCCAAGGACGTAGACAAAGGTCGAATCATTCTTGAATTCAACTGCACTTTCAGGGATGCATATTACCTGCTCCGCCTTCTGGAGGACAATCTCAGCGTTTGCGCTGTAGCCGGACCTGACGGTCTGGTCTTCCGGAATGGAAATAGACGCCTTGATTTCGAACTGTTTCGCCCCGCCCGACTCGACGGCCTTTGGT
>JBJFDD010000130.1:0-2324 GCA_051889815.1 Candidatus Cryptobacteroides sp.
TGACGATCATGCGTGACAAGGAAACCCCATCCAGCGTCTTCAGGCAGCTGCTCTACGAAATCTCATTGATGATGGGCTATGAGGTGACCAGGGATTTCCCTCTTCAGGATGTAGAGGTTGAGACGCCTCTCGAGGTTGCAACCTTGAAAAAGATTGCAGGAAAAAAGGTGGCCATCGTTCCGATTCTCCGTGCCGGTCTTGGCATGGTGGACGGATTGAGGGAGCTGATTCCGGTAGCCCGGGTAGGTTTCATCGGCCTCTACAGGGATGAGGTTACCCATCAGCCTGTACCTTATTATTGCAAGCTCCCGAAGGGTATGGACCATAGGATGTGCATCCTTACCGACCCTATGCTCGCTACCGGAGGAAGTGCCTGTGATGCGATAGACCTGGTGAAGAAGACCGGTTGCAAGGACATCCGCCTGATGTGCCTTGTGGCAGCTCCAGAGGGAGTGAAGAAGGTCCAGGAAGCCCATCCGGATGTGGACATCTATGTTGCCGCGGTGGATCGTGAACTCAATTCCAACTGCTACATACTCCCTGGTCTTGGCGATGCTGGTGACAGGATATTCGGTACCATCTGATTCCTGCCCTTTACTCGGAAATAATCATGAACATGGCGGCTACTCTCACGAGCGGCCGCCATGCGTTTCAGAAAAGTACTCCAGCAAGTGCTGGAAATGTCAGCCATGACAGGCTAGTTGTTGTAAGCAGACTCACCGTGTTCGTAGACGTCAAGTCCTTCTTCTTCCACTCTCGGTTCAACCCTGATGCCCCAGATCTTGTCCAGGATCTTGAGGACTGCATAGCCGAGGACGAATGCCCAGGCAGCAGTAACAAGAGCTCCGAGGGTTTCTATTCCGAGGAAACGGAATCCTCCGCCATAGAGGAGACCTCCGTCAGTTGCGAAGACACCTGTGAGGATAGTACCGAGAATACCACACACACCGTGGACGGAAACTGCACCGACCGGGTCGTCAATCTTGCAGACTTTGTCGATGAGAGCTACAGCTCCTACCATTGCGCATCCGCAGAGGAGACCGATGATTGCCGAACCTCCGATTGAAACCATGTCACAACCTGCCGTGATGCCGACCAGTCCTGCAAGCACGCCGTTGCAGACGAGGGAGAGGGATGGTTTTCCGTAGACAATCCAAGTAAGGAAGAGAACTGACAGGCCTCCGACAGCCGCTGCCATATTCGTTGTGCAGATGACGTGTGAGATGGCGACTGCATTCTCGACTCCGTCAGCGGCAAGCTGCGATCCAGGGTTGAATCCGAACCAGCCCAGCCAGAGGATGAAGACACCGAGTGCCCCGAAAGTGAGGTTGTGTCCAGGAATGGCCACTGATTTGCCTGCCTTGTTGTATTTGCCCTTTCTCGGGCCGAGAATCATTGCACCGGCGAGAGCGATGACACCACCGACGGCATGTACAACGGTAGAGCCGGCGAAATCATGGAAGCCCAGTTCGGAAAGCCAGCCGCCACCCCAGGTCCAGTGACCCTCGATAGGGTAGATGAACATCGAGATTATTACGGAAATCACAATGTACATACCGAACTTGGTTCTTTCCGCCATGCCTCCGGAAACGATTGTTGCCGCAGTTGCGCAGAAGACTGTCTGGAAGAAGAGAGTACATTCCGCAGGGATGTTGGAATCTCCTATGAAAGACCAGTCGAAGAGATGGATTTCACCGATGAAACCGTTGCCGGTCCCGTGCATCAGGCCGAATCCGATGAACCAGAACAGGATTGAACCCACCATGAAATCCACGAAGTTCTTCATCAGGATGTTGGCGGTGTTCTTTGAGCGGGTGAAGCCGGCCTCCACGAGAGCGAATCCCGGCTGCATCCAGAAGACAAGCATTGCTGCAAGAAGTACCCAAACGGTGTCAAGACTGTTGATTGTTGATATTGCTGTTTCCATGATGTTCTATTTTTTGTCTGCAAGTACTGTGTCTCCGTGTTCGCCTGTCCTGATGGAATATGTGTCATCCACCGGACTTACGAATATTCTTCCGTCCCCTATTTCTCCTGTCCGGGCGGCTCCCATGATGGCATCAATTGCCGGCTTCACGAACTGGTCGCGGCAGATGATGGTGATCTCTATCCGGCTGATGATGTCCGTGCTGTACATCACTCCGCGGTAAACCCTGTCCTCCCGGTCCTGTCCGATGGCTTTGACTTCGGAATAGGAAAACCAGTTGATGTCAGCCTCGAACAAGGCTTCCTTCACATCCTCAAACTTTGTTTTCCGGATGATTGCTTCAATTTTCTTCATTGTTTTAAACTATTAAGGTAATACACTGTTTCAGAAAGAAACA
>JBJFDD010000131.1:0-2308 GCA_051889815.1 Candidatus Cryptobacteroides sp.
AAACCAAGAATGATAGCAGACATCTTCTTTACACTCTTGTCCCTTATTCCCCATTCACAAACAATCTTCTGCAGGTCCACGAAACCAGCAGGAGAGAAATCCCGATGTTTCTGGAGGCCGCGTATGTCATCATGGATGGCAGCTCCGACCTTGATTATATTTTCATTGGAAAGAAGACTGCAAAGCCTTCTGTGCATGCCCAATTTATTGATTCTGAACAGATAAGCCTTCTCCGGGCCAGACAACTGCAGAAGTGCCACTCCATAGCGCGGCTGCCCCGGTGCAAAACAAGGTCTCGTCTCGGTGTCGAAGCCAATTACCTTCTGAGAACGAAGATAAGCGACGGCTCTGTTGAATTCAGAGCCGACGCTTTCAATAACTTCTATCTTGCCCGGAAACGAGGCAAATTCCAGTTTTTCTATGTCTTCCGGAGAAATACTTTCCAAATACATAAAATCAACAATTGAGGAAGTTCTGTCCATTAGAAGAACAGAAGCTCCCTGTATTTAGGCATTGGCCACATTTCATCATCCACGATCATCTCAAGATGGTCTGCACTGTCACGTACCTTGTCCATCATATCCTTGACCTCGTGTGAATAAACCTTGGCCCTTTCTGCAATATCTTCAATCCTGTTTGCCTTCTTGCGGGCCTCTACGAGGGCCTCGACATCGGCAGAGATATTGTTGATATAGCGTGAAATCTTCTGAAGTGTCTTGATTTCGCTGCTGCAGGCATCCTTGAAGCTGTCGCCGAAAATGTCCTTCATTCCCTTGACATTCTCGATGAGGATGTTCTGGTACCTGACAGCTGCAGGAATCACATGGTTGAGACAGATATCGCCGAGAACGCGCGCCTCAATCTGGAGTTTCTTGACATAGGTCTCGTTGAGAATCTCGAAACGGGCCTCAACCTCGTTCGGAGCAAGGACGCCGAGATTGTTGAACAAATCGACTGTCTGCTCCTCGTGATATACCTCATAAGCCTCAGGAACGTTCTTCACAGCCCTGAGTCCGCGTCTTGCTGCTTCTTCTTCCCATTCCTTGCTGTATCCGTTGCCCTCGAACATGATGTCCTTGGAGTCGCTGATGAATTTGCGAACGGTGTTCATCACGGCAGTTGAACGGTCAAGTCCTGAAGCCTCAAGAGCGTCAACCTCAGCGCGGAACTCCCTGAGAGCCTCTGCAACTGCGCAGTTGACCACATAAACGGCAGATGCCACGTTCTGCGACGAACCTACGGCGCGGAACTCGAAACGGTTTCCGGTGAACGCAAACGGAGACGTCCTGTTGCGGTCGGTGTTGTCCGGGAAGATTTCCGGAATCGAGTTGGCAATCTTGATGGACTCCTGCTTAACCTCAGACTCAGGCATTTCGTTCATTCCGAGGATGGACTGGAACACTCCATAAAGAGTTGAACCTGAGAAGATTGACATCACTGCAGGAGGTGCCTCATTTCCTCCGAGACGGTACGAGTTGCTCAAAGTGGCAACAGACGTCATGAGGAGATAGTGATATTTATACACTGCCTTCACTACTGCCGAGTAGAAAGACAGGAACTGAAGATTCTTGTTAGGAGTCTTGCCCGGGGAAAGAAGATTGACTCCGGTGTCAGTCATCATAGACCAGTTGCAGTGCTTTCCGGATCCGTTCACTCCGTCGAACGGCTTCTCATGGAACATCACCTTGAGATGATGTTTCTCAGCAACTTTCTGCATGAGAATCATGAGCATCATGTTCTGGTCGATGGCCTTGGTTGCCTCGCAGAAGACAGGCGCACACTCGAACTGGTTAGGAGCCACCTCATTGTGACGTGTCTGGAGAAGGATGCCGAGCTTGTAAGCCTCAGTCTCAAAATCCTTCATGAAATCGCTCACCCTTGAAGGGATTGCTCCGAAATAGTGGTCCTCAAGCTGCTGGTCTTTTGCAGAGGTGTGGCCGATTACAGTCCTTCCGCCGAGTACAAGGTCAGGCCTTGCATTGTAAAGTGCCTCATCTACAAGGAAATACTCCTGCTCAAGACCGAGATTGACGCTGACTGCCCCGACATTTTCATCGAACAGATTTGCAACCGAAGTGGCAGCTGCACTGAGCGCCTGGAGAGATTTCAGATTAGGCACCTTCGTATCGAGCGCCTCTCCTGTATAAGAAACGAATACTGACGGGATGCAAAGCGTACCGTCCATGATGAAGACAGGCGAAGACGGGTCCCATGCGGAATAACCTCTTGCCTCAAACGTGTTGCGGAGACCTCCATTGGGGAAGCTGGAAGCATCCGGTTCCTGCTGGACAAGGGCACTGCCATTGAA
>JBJFDD010000132.1:0-2298 GCA_051889815.1 Candidatus Cryptobacteroides sp.
GAGAATTGCTCCATTCCAGCCTGAGTCCATCATTCTCGACAGAATACACGCAACGGATAGGAGGCCATTTTGAATTCAATGGACATCTGTCGGCTTACGCGTCATTCACAAACGACAAGTCCTTGAACTATTCAAATCTGACAATAGACAGCAGTCTTTCCTGGCTGTTCGGAAAGGACAACCGGTGCAGAGTCTCGGTTTTCGGCAAGAACTTGACAAACTCGCTGGGAGGATGGTCAAACTCAGTGACGCAACAGTTTGTCCGACACACAGCGAATCAATACCTGGGACGCCAGTTCGGCATCGGATTCACTTACATCTTCTCAAAAAGGTAACTCAATTACCGTCAGGGTTCGTCAGGGGTCACAAACGATCGCATCACATCGACCTCGAACTCGTTGCCGGTCTGGGAACCGGCTCCACCGTCGTAGGCCGAGTTCTTCATGTGGACAGCAGCGATGTTGTTGACAGGATCAATCCAGAAGTGGGTCCCGTAGGCTCCGCTCCAGCCGAATGTACCTTCAGGAAGGACATAGCCCTCACCGGTGACTACACGCACGCCGAGTCCCCACTTGATGATGCCCGGCATCACAGTGTCGTCTACCACCGGCTGGGAATACAGGGCAAGAGTCTTTTCGCTGATGACCTTCTTCCCGTCAGCGGAACGGCCGCCGTCCAGGAACATCTGGGCAAACTTGATGTAGTCCTCGGCAGTCGAAGCGAGGGCTGCACCGGCGGCATGGTACTTCGCAGGGAAATATTCAAACACGCAACCGGCAGTCTTGGCTACATCACAGTTCTTTCCGTCTTCGGTACGTCCGTGCATCGCAACCATTCTTGACCACTGCTCATCAGAAGGCTCGAAAGTGGTGTTGGTCATTCCGAGTTTGTCGAAGATGTTCTTTTTCAGGTACTCTTCGAACTCGAGTCCGCTGGTCTTCTCTATCACCTTGGCGGCGAGATCGAATGCACCGGTACTGTAGGCCTGTGCGGTGCCCGGCTCGAAATCAAGAGGGCGGGAGGCCAGGAAAGCCACAGCGGAATCCAGGGTGTACCTTGTTATAGCGTCCCCCGGAGGTGTGACTTCGCCGACTCCGCTGGTGTGGGACACAAGTTGATAGAGTTTTATCGGATTGGCTGCCGGTTCCCCGCTTACGGCAAGACCGTTCGCGTCCCGTACCAGGGCGCCGGACGAATCCCTCTGCGCGACATTCATCCGGGAGAACTCAGGAAGATACTTGGAAAGATCGTCGTTGATGTCAAGGTGGCCGCGGTCGTGCTCGATCAGGAGGGCAAGGGCAGTGACAGGCTTGGTCATGGAAGCGATCCTGAATACTTCCCCGCCGGAAAGTGCGGTGCCGCACTCCACACCCTTGAGGCCGTAACATTCATTGAGAACTTCCTTGCCGTTCTGATAGACGATGACGTGCGAACCGGTGAGCTTGCCGTCTTCAATCCTGGCAAGCTGGGAGGCGCTTACGTGGGCCTTGAGGCTGTCCGCGTCAAGCAGGTTGGCGGCCACGTCAGTTTTCGGCGAAGCGCAGGCCGCCATCATGAGACAGACGGCGGCGACAAAAGAGAGTTTCTTCATATTCAATGAATATTATTTATCGCGTTTTACCATCAGCGGAACTGAAGAAAAGCCTTCAGGCCTGTCGTAGAGTTCGCAATGACAATCGCCCAGATGCTTGACCTTGAAGCCGTTGGCCTTGTACTCCTCGTAATTGAAAGCATTCAGTTCATCGATGGCAATCTGGTGGAACTTGTCGAAATCAGGCCACCACTCCCAGCCGCTGCCGAAGTCGTTGTAGAGGAAGGCATCGGCGCACTGCTTTCCAAGTTCAGGGGTGACATAGAATGCGCCCATTGCAAGGACATTCACGCCGTTGCCGGTGATGGCGCGGAAAGCTGCCGGAACTGACTCGACCACACCTGCATGCACTCCAGGACACTTGCTGGCGGCGATGTGGATTCCCATTCCGGTGCCGCAGAAGATGAGGGCGCGCTCGAACTCCTTCTCGGCGATGTAGGCACCCACGCGGAGACCGATCCTGTGGAACATGAGCTCGGTGTCGTCCGGATCGGAATCAGCCTTGACTCCGACATCAGTCACTGTCCATCCTTTCTTTTCGAGATAGGCCTTGATTTCCTCCTTCAGGGGATAGCCTGCAAAATCAGCAGCCATGAGTATCTGCTTGTCTGCAACAGTCTTCATTGTGTGTAGTGTTATGGTTAATGAATATTGTGGTAGTCACAAATATAACCAAAAGTACAGACAAACGGTCAATTATTTTGAAC
>JBJFDD010000133.1:0-2295 GCA_051889815.1 Candidatus Cryptobacteroides sp.
AAAAGACTTGCTCAAATGCTCAAGGCGGATGATTACATCGTTCTCAAGCGGTCTGTTATCATTCATTTCCAGATCTTGCTGTTGGGTAACTAGAAAATCTTTGCTCCGAACTGATAGCAAAGTCCAATAGTGGCACTCAGTGCCCGGGAGTAGTTGTTGGAACCCACGGCTGCATGAATACGCAATCCTTCAAGAGGATAACAGTTCACGAAGAGGCCCCCGAAGTAGTAATCCCTTTCCGGTGAGAGGCCGAGAGGAACAATCCCCGAAAGGCCATCTTCTTCAGTTTCCCATTCGTCAGAGTATCCGAATATGTCGGGACAGAGGGAACTGGTGGTGTCATAGCCACCCTTGGCGCCTATCTCAAGGCCGCCGTCAAGGAATGAATATGTCACCGAGGCTGTCACGGAAGAGCGCAGTGCGCCGAAGTCGGAATTGCCCGGAGTCTTCAGGGTATAGTCCAGAAAGGCGTTGAGCCGGTCAGTTGAAAACTGGTTGCCGAGTGTCGCCATGAAGATGGCCCGGCAATCATCATAAGGTGTCTGGATGTAGTTTGCAGAGAATATGCTTTCCCATATTCCCACAGTGTTGCGGGTCTGGAAAGAGGCTGCAATCTCATTTCCCTCAAGAAGAAGGTCGCGCAACGGGGAAGATGAAACCTGAAGTGCAAAGAGATGATCCCCTGAAGGAGAGAAAGCTACCTTCCCTCCCCACTGGTAAACATTGATGAGCTGCCAGTCCTGCGAGCACAGGTCAGTCATCTGGTCAAAATCATACATGTCGATCTCCCATCCGCCCAGAAGCATTATCTGCTTCCCGGCAGAAACCGACCAGCTGTCATTGAATGAATATGTGAAATCAGCCCAATTGAGCCAATTGGTCTCGACGCAGCTGCCGGTGTTGGAATAGAGGGATACAGGATCGCTGTTCAGGAAATTCATCGCGACATCGAATGATAGCTTCTCGGAAAAGGAACCGTCTGCCAGAAGATACAGACTTGAATTGCCCCAATTGATCCGGTTGTTGCTTGATGTAGTACTTTTCAATGGCCATGATTTGTTGCCGTCAAGGCGTGTCACAAGATTGAGATTCATCTCCTGTGCAGCACATGTTGCAAAAGCACCTAGTACCAAAGTAACTGAAGCTATGATTCTTTTCATCGCATAAAAAAATAATTTAGTTGAACTTTTCGGCTGCAAAGGTATTACAATTACAGAAAAAACAATGCAATGAGGGGGAAAAAAGTGGTCAAAAGGACGAAAAAAAAGGACCGTCGCCGGGTACAGATACCGGCGACGGTCCTTAATAGTGTCTGGAACAGAGGATTACTCAGCCTTCCCGTTTGAACCGAGAACGTTGACAATCTTGTGGATGTAGAGTTTCTTCATGTTGTCACGTGCTGGACCGAGGTACTTGCGAGGGTCAAACTCTGCTGGCTTCTCGGCGAAGACCTGACGGACTGCTGCAGTCATTGCAAGACGTGAATCGGAGTCGATGTTGATCTTGCAGACAGCGCTCTTTGCGGCCTCGCGGAGCTGCTCCTCAGGAATACCTACCGCAGCCTTGAGGGCACCGCCGTACTTGTTGATGGTGTCAACCTCTTCCTGAGGAACTGATGAAGAACCGTGGAGAACGATAGGGAATCCAGGGAGCTTCTTCTCAATCTCGTGGAGAACGTTGAATGCAAGTGGCGGAGGGATGAGACGGCCGGTCTGAGGATCGACTGTGCACTGCTCAGGAGTGAACTTGTAGGCACCGTGGGAAGTACCGATGGAGATTGCGAGGGAATCGCAACCTGAACGGGTAGCGAAATCGATAACTTCCTCAGGCTTGGTGTAGTGTGATTCTGCAGCTGAAACCTCATCCTCGACACCGGCAAGGACACCGAGTTCGGCCTCAACGGTAACGTCATAAGTGTGGGCATAGTCAACAACCTTCTTGGTCAGGGCGATATTCTCCTCGTATGGGAGGGATGAAGCGTCAATCATGACTGAAGAGAAGCCGAAGTCAACACAGCTCTTGCAGAGTTCGAATGAATCGCCGTGGTCGAGATGGAGACAGATCTGCGGATGCTCCCAACCGAGTTCCTTTGCATACTCGACAGCGCCCTGTGCCATGTAACGCAGAAGAGTCTGGTTGGCATACTTGCGGGCACCGCTGGATACCTGGAGGATAACCGGAGATTTTGTTTCAGCAGCAGCCTGGATGATAGCCTGGAGCTGCTCCATGTTGTTGAAATTGAAGGCAGGGATTGCATAACCTCCTTCGATAGCCTTTGCAAACATTTCGCGAGTG
>JBJFDD010000134.1:0-2275 GCA_051889815.1 Candidatus Cryptobacteroides sp.
TCATCTGAATATCTGAACAGATGCGCCGAAGTGATGACCGGCTGCCCTTTGCCGTCGAGGATGATGTCCGGGCCGAGGATGTACCTGTAGCCTCCTATGATTGCCTGCGCATCAGGGTCCCAGACAATCAACTGATGGTACGGGTTCTCCATGTAGTCATAATCATCAAGGTCGGCCTCCTTCCCGGAACTGGCTCCAGCCTCGCGGTAGGTAATCTCCCTCAGGCGTCCAATCTCCAGGAGGGTGTTCGGCGCATCCTTCCAGGTTATGTCATAGAGTTCGTTGCCACCCTTGTTCGTGTTGCCGATTTTCTTGTCGGGGGTCAGTTCAGCCTTGATGAGGCTGATGTCGACAGGGTCGATAATCTTTTTCTGTTCCATCTGGTACAACGTTTAGAGGCTATATGCCTGTTCCCTGATTTCCTGGGCAAGGACAAGCGCCGGTTTGGACAGGTCCAGTTCCGAAGGTGGAATCGGTTTGCCGAACACGACCTTGAAACGCTTGTGCCGGGCACGGTAAAGTTCGTCAGGCAGAAACAGCATGGATATGTTGAACTTGATGCCGAGCTTGCGGCAGATGCTGTCGATACGGTAGAATCTCGGGGAGTTCTGGCCGATGAAGTGGACCGGTACAATCCAGCGGCCGGAATGGGCGCTCATGCTGACGAAGGATTTGTTCCATTTCGGATCCTGGATCCTGCCGTCATATTTCCTGGAACATTTCCCGGAAGGAAAAATCAGTATGTCGCAGTCCGAGGCGTACATGCTTCTCATCTGTTCGGGAAGGCTCCTGGACTGGCCTCCGACCTTGTTGATGGGAAGACACATCGGGGCCAGTCCCTTGAGGTACATAAGGAAATCGTTCACGAGAAGCCGTACATTACGTTTCTGCCCGTCGGCGAGGATGCTGATCAGGGCAACTCCGTCCGCTCCACCGAGCGGATGGTTCGAAGCGAAAGTGAGTTTTGTCCCTTCCGGCACTTCAAGGTTCTCCAGCCCCTCCACATCCATGCTGACGTCGAGATATTCAAGGCACCGGGTGCAGAACTCCGCTCCCTCGAAACCTCTGACCAGAAAAGTGTTGATGAAGTCGATGTGCAGGAATTTTTCAAGAAACCTCAAGACAAATCCAGGGAGATTCCTGCCGAATTTCTCCCTTACGATTTCCCCAATGTTTATTGCCAGGTCCGGTCTGGTTTGCATATTATTTGGCTTTCTGTCGCTGCAAATATAACATTCTCCTGGAATAATCCCTAATTTTGCATCCGGCTTCATATTATCGACCTTGTTTTATGAATATCAATGAACCCCTCCGCGCTGCCCTTGCGGCGCTCAGAACTTCCAGATTCTGGAAGGAATTCCTGCTCATAACCCTGGGCATGCTCCTCAGCGCAATGGCAGTCTATTATTTCCTCATGCCTGCCAACCTGATCATAGGCACCGTCTCCGGTCTTGCCATTGTGCTTTCCGGAGTACTGGCAGCCTTCGGTATCCAGATCAAGGTTTCACTGATGGTCACAATCATCAATGTCATCCTCATCGTGCTTGCGCTGCTCCTGCTCGGCAAGGATTTCGGCATCAAGACAATCTATGCTTCCCTGATTCTCGGTCCGATGATGGACCTCTGCGAATTGGTGATGCCATACGAAAAACTCATTGCTCCCGGGACAGTTTCCGTGATGGGGGACCTTTGGTTCGACCTTATGTGTTTTGTTATACTCCTCAGTATTTCCCAGGCGCTTCTTTTCAACATAAATGCTTCGACCGGCGGGCTTGACATCATCGCCAAGATCATCAACAAGTATCTCCACATGGACATCGGCGCTTCGGTCACCCTTGCCGGATTCGCCACTTGCATAACCGCATTTGCAATCAATCCTTTCCGCCTTGTCATCATCGGCCTTTTGGGAACATGGCTGAACGGAATTGTCGTCAACTTCTTTACTGCGACCCTCAACCGTCGCAAACGTGTCTGCGTCGTCTCCAAAGAGCATGAACGGATCAGGAAATTCATTGTGGAATCGCTTGGAAGGGGTTGCAGCCTGTACCCTCTGGTCGGCGGCTACACTGGTGAGCAGGGCATGGAAGTCCAGGCTCTCCTGACCCAGGACGAGTTCGCCAACCTCATGGAACTTATCCGCCGGGAAAACATCAGCGCCTTCGTCACCGCTTCCAATATCAGCGAGGTTTACGGATTGTGGTTGAAACCCAAGAAATTCCATTTTTAGGATTTTTTGTATATCTTTGTTACATTTGATAGCATAAACCACCATAAT
>JBJFDD010000135.1:0-2267 GCA_051889815.1 Candidatus Cryptobacteroides sp.
TTCAGACGGCATATTCTACAGGGCAGCAGCGACCAACACAAAGAATGCAGCCTGGGTTGCAGTATCAGTCAATGAATATGGTTACTACATCTACAAGAACACCGGTTCAGGCTGGGAGATTGTAGTTGAAGGATTCTGTCCTGAAGGAGAGACATACGGAATTCCAACGAACCTGGACATCAGGGCAGACAAAGACGACAACATCTATGTCCTTGCAGCTTCTCCAAAGGAAACGAAGATGCAGCTTTACAAGCTTGACGAGGCCGGCAAGACCCTCATCCCTTATGCTGATGCCCTTTCAGTCAGCGCCGGAAGCTATGGTTCGGTTGCCGAGCAAATGTCATTCGGTATCAATCCTGTCGACGGCCAGATTGTAGGCGTGCTTGAGAATGCCGAAGGATTGCCTCAGTTCTCATACATAGGTTCAAATCTCCGCTGGGAGTCGTTCACTCTCATGGGAGAGGCCAACACCGTGAAGACTGAGTACTGCATCGACTTCGCAGCCGATGGAACCGGCTACATCTCATACATCTCACAGTTCAAGGATGCCGACAGCAAGACGCACAACGTCATCCAGCTCTACAAGATAGGTCTCGAGGACGACATCCTTCCGGAATAAGCCTTGACAGTACATTTTTCCAAGAGGCTGGTCCCTTATGTCATTCGACATCGGAGGCCAGCCTCTTTGTTTTGCACACGGCGCGGAATCTCACGCGTCAATGGATTCCCTGACGCTGCGGAGATAGTTCCGGCAGGCTTCTATGAGTTCTCGGGAGCGCTTGACCAGGGCGCCGATGTCATCCAGGCTGGTCGAAGGATCCTCAACCTTGGCTGCAATCTCTTCGAGTTCCCTGACGGCCTTCGTGTAGTCGAATTTTTCTGTTTCCATATTCATGAACTGTTAATTGTCAATAATCCTGTGGTGCGGGTGCGCTCATGAGCCTAATCCCGAAAGGACGGGCACGGCGTCGTCTTCCTCGCCGGGGATGTTGCTCCGTCTGTCGATTTCCACGACCCCGCACTTGAGGGTGCCGTCCGCGAACATCATCTGCACCCTGTCACCAACCCTTGTCCCGGAAGCAGAGCCGATTTTGACACCGTCGCGGTCAAGTGCAAGGACGAAACCCTTTCGGAGGATGTTGCGCGGATCACTCGTTTCAATCTGCATTTCCTTCTTCATCAGGAATGAATATGCCTCCGAGAGTGCCGAGGAAGCGCCGAATCGGATCCGGTCCCGAAGCCTCTCAAGCCTGTGTTCCGAATCAGACAGGCGCCTGTCGGCGTTTCTGGATATGCCGGCAAGCAGAAGGTCAATCCTGTGACCGGAGTCCTGCACCCTTCCTTTCGAGGCGGACAGGATGCGAGACCCGAGACTGTCAAGAACCGAGGACATGGATGAAAGGCGGTTCCCGAATGCCATCATAAGACGGGTCTCATAAGCAGCAAGGCGCTGGTCCTCAGCGATGTAGCAGTCAAGGAAAAGATCAGCCAGGGCAGTCGGGGTCTTGAGATGGGCTGAAGCCACCATGTCCGCGACGTGATAGTCCCTCTCGTGGCCGATTGCAGTGAAGACCGGAACAGGACAACGGGCGATCTTGACTGCAAGTCCATAGTCATCGAAACAGGACAGGTCCAGTTCCGAACCGCCGCCCCTGAGAATCAGGATGGCATCGAACATGATGTCCGAAGAAAGGATGGCGTCGAAGGCGGAGATGATTGAAGATGGCGCCCCCTCCCCCTGCATCAGCGCTTCGAAGAGATGGATGTCGAACACGAAGCCATATTCATTGTCCAGCAGATGGCGGCAGAAGTCGCCGTAGCCTGCGGCCGAGCCTGCGGAAATGACCGCAAATGAATATGGCAACAGCGGCAGCCGAAGCCTTTTCTGGAGGTTGATTAGGCCTTCTTTCTCCAGACGTTCGACAGTGAGCCTGCGCTGGCGCTCGTTGGCTCCGAGAGTGAACTCGGGGTCGACTTCGTCAATCGTAAGGCTCAGTCCGTAAACCGGATGAAAACCGACCTGAGCCCTGGCAAGGATTTCCATTCCGGAATCCAGCGGGGAACCGGTGATTGCCCTGAAAGTCTGGTCGATGTAGTTCCAGCGGGAGGCCCAGATCATCGCCCGGGTCTTTGCCGACACCACACCGCCGTCATTCTGGCACAGCTCGAGATAGCAATGTCCGTTCTGCTTGCGGCTGAGGCTGCTGATTTCAGCCTTGACCCAGATCCTGTCCGGGAACATCGACTCGATTCCTCTTTTGAGCCCG
>JBJFDD010000136.1:0-8227 GCA_051889815.1 Candidatus Cryptobacteroides sp.
GTTCAGGAAATACCTTGTCGGTTCCGTTGTGCTGAACATACTGTCCGCGGTCTTCAACATCTTCTCCTTCGCCATGATCGTGCCGATGCTCAGGATCCTTTTCAGGATGACTGACAGCACCTACACCTTCACCCCATGGGCTACTGTCCGGCAGATGCCACTGAAGGAGATGGGAGATGCCGTGATGGACAACCTCTACCATGCACTGGAATGTGCGATTGCCACCCTCGGGGAGCCGAAAGTACTGCTGATACTCTGCATATTCCTTATTGTGATGACCGCCCTCAAGACAGCCTGCTACTTCGGTTCCGCCGGAGTGATGGTTCCTATAAGGGCCGGAATAGTCAAGAACATCAGGAAAGAAATTTACGACAAGATCCTGGCTCTTCCGATCGGTTTCTTTTCCGAGGAGCGTAAAGGAGACATCATCGCAAGGATGAGCGGCGACGTCCAGGAAGTCGAGTCTTCAGTTGCCGGATCGATCGAGATGCTCATCAAGAATCCGATCCTGATTGCCATCTATTTCATCGCTATGGTACTGATCAGCTGGGAGCTTACCCTGTTCACCATTATCTTCGCCCCCGTGATGATCTGGGTGATGGGGGTCGTGGGAAAGAACCTCAAGAAAAAATCCCTCGACGTCCAGACTCTATGGAGCGAGGTCATGTCCCAGGTCGAGGAGACCTTGGGCGGGCTGAGGGTCATCAAGGCATTCATAGCCGAGAAGAAGATGGCAGACCGGTTCGACAATGTGACCGACCAGATGAGGAAGAAGACCGAAAGAGTGTCCCTGCGCCAGGCCTCAGCCCACCCGGTAAGCGAGTTCCTTGGCACGGTGCTCATCACCATCGTCCTTTTCTTCGGAGGTCTTCTCATCCTCGGCGGAAAGTCTGTCGTAGATGCCCCCATATTCATTTATTATATGGTGATTCTCTACAGCATCATCAACCCTATCAAGGATTTCTCCAAAGCAAGTTATGCCATTCCAAAAGGTATGGCATCAATGGAAAGGATCAACAAGGTCCTGGATGCCGAGAATGACATCGTGGAAGTGCCGGAGCCGAAGGTCCTCACCGGATTCAATGACAGGATTTCTTTCAACAATGTCTCATTCAGGTATCCTGACGGGCAGAAGATGATCCTGGACAATGTCAGCCTGGACATTCCGAAAGGCAAGACAATAGCCATCGTGGGCGCATCCGGCGCGGGCAAATCCACCATGGTTGACCTGATTCCCAGATTCTACGATCCGGTTTCCGGTTCGATAGAAATCGACGGGACCGACATCAGGGAAGCCAGCCTCAGAAGCCTGAGAGGTCTCATCGGCAATGTCAACCAAGAGTCCATACTTTTCAATGACACGATTTTCAACAACATTGCCTTCGGTGTTGAAAATGCCTCGATGGAAGACGTCATCGCTGCCGCAAGGATTGCCAATGCCCACGACTTCATCATGGAAAAGGAAGGAGGCTATGATTTCGTGATCGGAGACCGCGGAGTCAAGCTCTCCGGCGGCCAGAGGCAGAGGATAAGCATCGCCAGGGCCATTCTCAAGAACCCTCCTATCCTCATTCTTGACGAAGCCACTGCTTCCCTGGACACGGAATCGGAGAAGATTGTCCAGGAAGCGCTCGAAAGGCTGATGTCGACCAGGACGACCATTGCCATAGCCCACAGGCTTTCTACCATCCGCAATTCGGATGAGATAATCGTCCTCCACGAAGGAAGGATTGTGGAAAGGGGCAAGCACGAGGAGCTTCTCGCCCTCAACGGGCATTACCGCAAGCTCAACGACATGCAGTCCCTGTAGGACCAGTCAAACGGCAGAAGCACAAACGAAAGATTATTGAATATGAATACACCAAAAAGAATAAAGGTTCCCTTCATTGAAGGGCTTGAGAATATGACGCTGGACCAGCTGGACCTCGCGATGGAGAAGGGAGCGGCCAAATTCGCAGTCTGCGAGAACAACTGGCCGGAAGAGGCGCCTTACACACCGGACTGCAACGGTTCCATCGCAAGGACTGCCACCCATCTGGCGATGATGTTCCATGTCAGGGGCCTGGACCTCCGGGCAACCGAAACAGAAGACAACGGAAGGAGCTGGGAAGACAGCTGCTGTGAGTTCTTCGTTGCCGATCCAGAGGACGGTACCTACTACAACTTCGAACTTACCTGCATCGGAAGTCTTCTGTCTTCCAAGAGAAAGAGCAGGCTGGAAAGCACCCTGCTGGAGAAGGAGCAGGTCGGAAGAGTCCTGAGGTATTCATCCCTCGCCAGGGAAAAGAAGGAAATCAGCGGCAGCATCGTCTCATGGACTGTTGCTATGCTTATTCCCTACGACCTCATCGGAATCGACAAGGACAACATCCCTGCGAGCCTCAGGGGCAACTTCTACAAGTGCGGCGACCTCACCGCCCATCCGCATTTTCTCAGCTGGAACCCGGTCAGGACCCCGAAGCCGGACTTCCACAGGCCAGAGCATTTCGGAGAACTCATCTTGAGATAACCCACCGGAAGAGAAAGTACCATGGCTAAAAGCAACAGACTGGCTCTTGTGCTGTTCCTGCTCTATCTTGCAGGAGTAGCCTATTGCTGTTTCGGTTCTTTCAGCGGAATGCCACAGGTCACTCCTTCCCTGATGGGCATCCCTACAGACAAGATCGTGCATTTCTGCATGTTCTTCCCATTCCCCTTCCTGTGCTACCTGACCTTCGACACCCACACTTCGAAACCCTCCCATGCAGTCCTCCTGTCAATCATCTCCTTTATCACAGGCTGCATTGTGGCTGGAGGAACCGAAATAGGACAGTCCTTCCTGCAGTACCGTTCCTGCGACATCAAGGATTTCGCAGCCGATGTCTTGTCACTCGCCCTGTCATCCTGCCTCACCCTCTACCTCGACATCAGAAAGATGAAGAATAAATAACTTCCTGCCATGAATATGAAAACCTTCCTCGGGACATTGACAATGGCCCTCATCGCACCTTGGTGCATCCATGCCCAGAACAGCGGCACGATATTCAAAGAATCCTGTGATTCGATGTCCGTCCTGATGAAGGAACGCTCCGGAGTAACCTGCAAGTTCAAGGTACTCAAGCATTTCGAGTCAGGGAAGACCCTGCATCTGAGGTTCTCCCAGGAGCTTGGTGACTTCCCGTGGAGGGAGGCTGATGTCAACTGGTTCAAGAGCACCTTCGGGACAATTCTCCCATCCAGGTACTCAGGATTCAAAGTAGGGAACGTCACGGTTGCCGGCAACCCGGTCGAGAACTACATGGTTGCCGAAGCCGGCAACGACGGAAGTCCGCGAAGCCTGGACTTCAGCAGGGAGGATCCCGGAAGGGAAGAGGTATTCATCAGAAGGGTCGGGGAGCAGGAATTCGACAAAGGACTGTACGGACGTACAATAGCCCTCTGGCAAAGCCACGGCAGATACTATGACTCTGAGCAGGACCGCTGGGACTGGCAGAGGGCCCCCCTCTTCCAGACCGTCGAGGACATGTACACCCAGACCTACGTACTGCCCTTCCTGATCCCGATGCTCGAGAATGCCGGAGCCTATGTGATGACGCCACGGGAGCGGGACATCCAGACCAGGGAAGTGATTGCCGACAACGATCCGGCGTTCAGCGGACACAGGAAAGAAGGCGTCCGGGTCAGGGGCAGATATTCAGAAAAAGGCGAATGGACCGATGCTGGGACGGGATTTGCAGATGCAAAACCTGTTTACACCGGTATCGAAAACCCTTTCACCATGGGTACCGCCAGGTCGGCCTCCTGCAGGTCTTCCAGGAACAGTGCCGTCTGGGAAGCCGAATTCCCGGAGCGCGGCGAATATTCAGTCTATATCTCTTACAAGTCCCTGCCGAACAGCACCGGCTGCGCCCTCTACAGGGTCTGCCATCTGGGAGGCACAAGTGACTTCATTGTCAACCAGAAGATGGGCGGAGGGACATGGATCTACCTTGGCACCTTCGAATTCGAGGGGAAGGGAGAAGTAATCATGTCCTCTGATGTTCCCGAAGGATATGACTGCCCTGATGATGTATGCATCACAGCGGATGCTGTCCGTTTCGGCGGAGGAATGGGAAAGATAGCCAGGGGTCGGCAGGACCTGCCTGCAAGTGAATATTCAACCTCAGGGATGCCATCCTTCTGCGAAGGCGCAATTTATTGGATGCAATGGGCAGGAGCCGACTCCACCCTGCTTGCCCCAGAAGAGGGTGACTATGTCAGGGATTACTCCAGAAGGGGTGCATGGGTCGGATGGATGTCGGGCGGTTCCAGGACCAATCCCGAGGCTGAGGGTCTTGGAATCCCCGTGGACCTCTCCCTTGCTTTCCACACCGATGCAGGAGTCAGTCCGGACGATTCAATCATCGGGACACTTGCAATCTACACCCTGAAGTGCGACGATTCAGACCTGCTCCCGAACGGAGAAAACCGCCTGCAGGCAAGAACCTATGCGGACTTCGTACAGTCCCAGATTGTGCAGGACATCAGGAGCACCTTCAATCCCCAGTGGAGCCGCAGGGGTCTCTGGGACAGATCCTACAGCGAATCCAGGACCACCACCGTACCGGCGCTCCTGGTCGAACTTCTCTCACACCAGAATTTTTCGGACATGAAGTTCGGACTGGACCCTAGTTTCCGTTTCGTTGTCTGCCGGTCGGTCTACAAGGGAATCCTGAAATATCTCAGCGCCAGATACGGCTGCCCTTACCAGGTACAGCCTCTTCCGGTACAAGCCTTCAGCAGTTCCTTCAACCGGACTCCTTCCAACAACGGCGACACCGAAGTCACTTTGAGCTGGAAGGCTGCCACGGACTCGCTCGAGCATACAGCCGTGCCAGAAGGGTATATTCTCTACACCCGCATAGACGACGGAGCTTTCGACAACGGAAAAATCCTCAAATCTATCCGCACGGATGCCGGGACCATCTCCACAGAGGTTTCAATCGAGCCAGGCCACATCTACAGCTACCGCATCGTGGCATTCAACGAAGGAGGAAGGAGTTTCCCTTCACAGACTCTCAGCGTGGGTATTCCTGAAGGCTGCAAGGGAGAAAGCGCCCTGGTTGTGGACAACTTTACCAGAGTATCCGCTCCGGCCTGGATGGATTCCCCGCAGATTGCAGGTTTCGATTCAAATCTTGACGGAGGAGTTCCGTACATCAGGGAAATAGGTTTCATCGGCGAGCAGTACCAGTTCAACCGCGAGATGCCTTGGATGAGCAATGAGAACCCCGGATTCGGAGGGTCTTACACCGACAAGGCAGCGACTGTGTACCCCGGAAACAGCCTGGACAATACCGTTGCCCACGGCAAGGCACTGATGGAGGCCGGCTATGCCTACCACTCTGTCACGGCGGAAGCCTTCGACATTGCTTCTGCCAAAGGCGACATGATGGTGGATATCGTCTGCGGCAAGCAGGTCAGCACGCCCGTCGGCATCAGTGAGGGAAGAATCTCCCATGGCGTCTTCCCGTCCCGGATGCAGAAGACTATCCGTGAATATACGGCCTCGGGCGGCAATGTCCTGGTCTCAGGCGCCTACATCGGGACAGATATCTGGAGCAGCATCTACCCTATCGTGAAGGACAGCATTCCCGTCGAGGAGAGCAAGAGATTCGCCAGTGAGGTGCTGGGCTACAAATGGATGACCAACTATGCAAGCAGATGCGGCGAGGTCTGGCCGATGACGAACAAAGGATTCAACCTCGCATCCAGGATAGGCAAAATCGCATTCCACCAGGAAAAGAACGCCACCATCTACAATGTCGAGACCCCCGACGGGATAGTCCCCGCCGGAGCCGACAGCCACTCCGTACTGAGGTACACCGACACCAACATCTCGGCGGCAGTCTTCCACAACGGCAGGAAATACAAGACAGCCTGCTTCGGCTTCCCTCTGGAGACACTAAAGAAACAGGAGGACATCAACCTGGTCATCCGTTCAGTGTCTGAATATTTCGGAGCCAGGTGATGTCCTCGGGAAAGGGACTTACCCAACGGCCTGTCGGCCTCCAGATAAGGTTGTTCCGCACTTGCGAAACTTAAGTTCTATCTCTTGCTAATTTTTTCTTTCAGGAATACTTCGCGCATCCTTTTGTTGATGTCGGCATTCTCCATCACACCACTGAACTTCCAGGCTGAAGCACCGTAGGCATAGATGATGACAGGTGTACCGGTGTGACCGGAAGTAGTGTACCTGACACCTATCCCGCTGTCACCAAGATGGAAGTCCTTGTTGTCCGAGACAAGGGATGCTCCGCCTGTGTCATGGTCCGCAGTGACAATCACCAGGGTACCCTTGTGGGAATCGGCATAGTCCATGGCTGCATTGACTGCCTTGTCGAATTCTTCCATCTCGAAAAGAAGCTGCTCAGTGTTGTTGGCATGGGCGGCATGGTCGATGTGAGAGCCTTCAGCCATGATGAAGAAACCCTTCTTGTTGTCATCCAGGAGATCAAGAGTATGGTTGAGACAGTCGGCAAGATAGTCGGAGTCACGGTCAATTACCATCGGATAGCTACCCTCATCGAAAAGGCCGAGCACTGGAGCATCAAGGCTGGTCAGGGAATAGAATTCCTCAGGAGAGTCAACAACCTTCATCCCGGCTGCGACCGCTTTGTCCAGCATGGTACCGTCTTCCCACTTCTCGGAAGTGAAATTGCCGCGTCCTCCTCCGAGAATCACATCAGGAAGAAACTCAACAAGATCCTCTTCGACCTTACGGAAATTGCCACGGCTTTCGGTGTGGGCATAGAAAGCTGCAGGAGTGGCATCCAGCAGGTTGGAAGTGACAATCAGTCCCACTGACTTGCCTTCCTTCCTGGCTGCTTCGGCAATTGACTCAAGCCTGGTCCCGTCCGGAAGCATTCCCAGCATGCTGTTGTTTGTCTTGTGTCCGACAGCCATCGCAGTGCCGCCTGCCGCTGAATCCGTAACACGGCTGTTCAGGGAATATGTCTTTGAAATACCCACGTACTGGGCCCTGTCGAAGCAGGTCGGTTCATAGTTGCGGTCAACCATCCATGCACCGGCAACACCAAGTCCCATACCGTCCCCTATCAGAAGGATGATCTTGTCGACCTTCTCGTTTTTGGGAGCCTTGTCCTTTGCGACAGATGGTGCAAGGACCATCATGGCAGAAATGAAAACACAGAATAACTTTTTCATAAATATTTAAGAATTACCACTTCAATTCCCTTGTTCTATCCGGCAGTTGCGGAACGTGGCGTCCTCGGAGGTCCCGATGCCGAGAAGACAGTCGGATGCCGAATCCAGTTCAAATGAAAGTGACAGCTTGGTCCAATCATCGCTCTGGAAGCAAAAATCTTGCCTTGCTATGCTCTTTCCGGTCATGGAATCCTTGACCTCGATGGCTCCAGTACCGCGTACATCAGCCTGCAGGACATAGGTTCCACCCTGCAGATAAAGCCCCTGCATCATGGACCCACCATTGCGGGCATAGCCGAATCCGTCTCCTGTTCCTGCGTCTCCCTGACGTGTCCAGTAGGAATATCCGAGGGAGAAATCTGCATTGACGAATGAGGAACTCGAATGCAGACCGCAGTCCGTGACGAAATTGGTCGGCCTGACGCAGAGCAGGTCGCATGCACTCTGGTAGTCATTGCCCAGGATCCGGAAGTTCATCACCGGGGCATAGTCATCCTGCTCGCCATTGGTGAACGGCTTGCCGTCAAAAGGATTGTCGCACCAGGTTCCGACCGAATGACCTCCCCGGAGGACACAGTCGTAGACTTCGATGCTGTCAAGAAGTTGCTTGGTCTGGTCCGGATTGGTACTACCCCAAGGGATGACGGCTATCGCCTTTCCGCCGCCGTTCTTGCCGGAATTGATGTAGCTGTGCTCGACCAGCAGATTCCTTACAGAATGGTCGGCATCGTCATCATCGTACCTCCATGGACTGTTCTTGCCTCTAGGATCACGATAGCTGTTGCAAAGGACAATCGCATCGTCATTGGAGTCAAAGACAACCCTCTCGATGCGCACATGGTTCACACCCTGGGCGAAACTCAATCCGTCACCGCTAACGCACCTGACCTCGACCATCTTCATGTTGCCTATGAATATGTGGTCGTCTCCATAGAAACTCGTGTGGTAATTGCTTGCGCGGACCTGGTCGAAATCGGTAAGTTCAATGTAGCTGCAGTTCTCCGCGGTCATGGCGCAGATGTGAATCCTGTCGCTGCAGGTC
>JBJFDD010000137.1:0-2245 GCA_051889815.1 Candidatus Cryptobacteroides sp.
CCCTTGCGCACAGGCTCGGGCTGTATGAGATGAAGTCCGAAATGGAGAACATCTGGCTCAAGTACAAGGAACCGGATGCCTACAAGGAGATCTGCGGTCTTGTGGAAAGCAGTCTCTCCGGCCAGAAGCACCAGATCGATGAGTTCATCGCACCGATCGACGAGTCCCTCCGGAAGGCAGGTTTCGACTTCATGATCCGCAAGCGTCTCAAGAGTCCGTACTCCATCTGGCACAAGATGCAGACGAAGAATGTCACCTTCGACCAGGTCTATGACCTTTATGCTCTCAGGATCATCTTCACACCGAGGCCCGACGAGACGGAAAGCGAGCGTGACATGTGCTACCACATCTTCTCCATCATCACCGGGCTCTACCGCGACAAGCCTGACCGTGTCAGGGACTGGGTCAAGAACCCGAAGAGCAATGGCTACGAGGCCCTGCACTGCACCCTGATGAGCAACAGCGGAATCTGGATTGAGGTGCAGATCCGCTCAAAGAGGATGGATGACATTGCCGAGAAGGGAATAGCAGCCCACTGGTCCTACAAGAAGGAAGGCTACATCAGCGAGAATGATTCCGAGATGGACAAATGGCTCGCCAAGGTCAAGGAAATCCTGGTAAGCCCTGACGTGAATGCTCTGGAACTTCTCGATATCATCCACAATGACCTGGTTGCCAGCGAGATAACGGTCTTCACACCGAAGGGGGACCAGAAATCGGTGCACAAGGGTGCAACCGTTCTTGATTTCGCCTACCAGATCCACACCGAAATCGGCAACAAGGCCATCGCCGCCAAGGTCAACAACAAACTTGTCCCGCTGTCGCATGTCCTCAAGTCCGGGGACCTTGTGGAAATCATCACCGCGGAGAATGAGCATCCGAAGAAGGAGTGGCTCCAGTTCCTCCAGACCCGCCATGCCCGGAACATCGTGCTGGACTTCTTCAGGGGCCGCAAGAAGGAAATCGCGGAAATGGGAGAAAAGATGCTCTCCGACCAACTGGTTTCCCAAGGCTACAAAATGTCGCACGACACTCTCGGCATCCTGAAGGAGTATTACAACATCCCTGGAGGGAACCTCGATGAGCTCTATTTCAAGATCGGGATCGGCACCGTCAAGGTCTCCGACGTTGTTGATTCCCTTGCGGATTCCGGAGCCGACAAGAGCCATTCCTGGTCTTTCCCATGGTTCCGCAAGAAGGACAACCCGAAGAAAGACAAGAATGAATATGTCGTCGCTTCCTGCTGCAAACCTATTCCTGGCGATCCTGTGATAGGAATCAAGAATCCCGACGGCACGGTGACCGTCCACAAGAAGACCTGTCCTGTGGCGGACAGCATCGCGTCGATGCATGGTGACTGGGTCGTTGTCCCGAAATGGGGCTCCGGTGTGGAGGAAAACCAGGAATTCCCTGTCCGGCTCTCCATCAAGGGAATCGACAGGGTAGGTCTTGTCAACGAACTCTCCCGCTACATCTCCCTCGTCATGGGTGTCAACATGAGGAAAGTCTATCTCTCTGCAGGGGAAGGACTTTTCGACGGCTACATCGATCTCTACGTCCACGACCGTTCAGTGCTTGACCGGATGGTGAAGAAACTTTCTTCGATTGAAGGCATCCAGAGCGTCAACAGAACCGACATCATTTAGAAAAGGCTGAAATGAACCGCACAAGAATATTCAGATTCCTTCCTCTGGCAGCCTTCCTGGCAGTCTTCGCCTCCCTGGTCTTCTCCCCTTCGTGCGCCAACACTACGGAGGCGCCAAAAGGCGGGCCCAAGGACACGATTCCTCCGGTGCTGACAAAGGTCGTTCCTGTTCCGGGGACGGTCGGCGTTCCGGTGCATGGAACCAGTATCGCCTTTACCTTCAATGAATATGTCAATGTGAAGGAGCCAAAGGCAATCTATCTCTCCCCTCCCCAGACCAAGACTCCCAAGTTCAAGATCAAGGGCCGGAGCGTGGTGGTCTATTTTGAAGAGGACCTTCTTCCGAACACCACCTACACCCTTGACATCTCCGGGGCAATCGTTGACAACAACGAAGGGAATGCCTTCCCGGGCTACACCACCGTCTTCTCGACCGGCGATTCCATCGATTCGATGTTCGTCTGCGGAACGGTGAGGAACTGTACCGACCTGAAGCCGATATCGGGAGCGACCGTGATGCTTTACAAGGATGCTTCAGACTCGGCTGTTTTCCTAAGTCGGCCGTATGCCTCTTCAAGGACTGACGCCTGGGGCTATTTC
>JBJFDD010000138.1:0-8142 GCA_051889815.1 Candidatus Cryptobacteroides sp.
AAGGGAAGGAACGCCCTCGGTGCCCTTCCGCGGCCTTCCTACACAGTCCAGGATGAGGGAATCGTCGTTGTGGACATCTGGGTGGACAATTACGGCAACGTCACCAAGGCAGTTCCGGGAGCAAAGGGAACCACAGTGAACAACCAGTCTCTCTGGGCCGCAGCAAGAGCCGCAGCAATGAAGGCCCATTTCAACCAGAGCGCAGATGCGCCTGCCCTCCAGCAAGGAACAATAACCTACATATTCAAGTTGAAATAATCTATTCACAATTAAATTCGTGGCGTGAGCCACCAATGCTATGGAAGAAAAGAAATTCGAAAGGCGTAGCGAGTACGCCGGCAGAAACGAGTACCGTTCGGGGTATTCAGCAGAAGGAAGAAAACTCAGGCCGAGAAAGAACGCCGGCCCTGCAGCATCTTCGACACCCAATGGAGAATACAAGTCATACGACCACCACGGTTCCCGTCCTTCAGGACCACGCAGGGAGTATGGACATCCTTCTTCACAGTCACGTCCTTCCTACGGACAGGGCAGAAACTACGGATACGGGCAGGAGGATGGCCAGAAGAGGCCATATTCACAGAATCGTCCCGGCTACGGTCAGCACAGGCCCGACTTCCAGAACCGCCCATATTCCAACGGGCAGGGAAGGAGCTACAACAACGGAGGCCACTATGGCAACAGCGGCTCCAACAATGGCTACAATGGAGGTAACGGAGGCCACTACAACAACGATTTCGGCAACGGCGGCTACAGCAACGGGGAAAGAAAGACATATTCACAGAACCGTCCCGGCAACAACGGCAACAGGAATTCCGGAGGGAAGCCGGGCAACAGGAACGGATACGGACAGCAGAACCGTCCCGGCAAACCGAAGACTGGAAGACGCAATGCTTTCCAGTTTACTGAAACTGACAAGGAAGGCATCAACATGATGCTTTCGAAGAAGCCGATGCTCGACAACACGGCATATTCAGACAACGACACGGTGGCAACACCTATCCAGGAGGAGGTTCGCCTCAACAAGTTCATCGCCAACTCCGGAATCTGCTCCAGGAGGGAGGCCGACAACTTCATCCTTGCCGGCGTGGTCACTGTCAACGGTGCGGTGGTCACCGAACTTGGAACAAAGGTCAACATCCTGAAGGATGACGTCCGCTTCAACGGAGAGAAACTCAAGGGCGAGGAAAAGGTCTACATCGTGATGAACAAGCCGAAGGGCTATGTCACCAGTGCCAGCGATCCTCACGCCGAAAAGACCGTCATGGACCTGCTCCATGATACCGAGGTCAGGGTATTCCCGGTAGGAAGGCTTGACAAGAACACCACAGGAGTGCTGATGTTCACCAACGACGGGGAGATTGCCGAGAAACTCACCCATCCTTCCTACAACAAGAAAAAGATTTACCAGGTTATTCTGGACAAGCCGCTCAGCGAGGAGGACAAGGAGAAGATCCTCACCGTGGGCCTCGACCTGAACGACGGCAACATCAAGGCTGATGAACTTGAATATATCGACGCCCACGACCACAGGAGGCTCGGCATCGAGATCCACTCGGGAAAGAACCGGATTGTCCGCAGGATATTCGAATCCCTCGGCTACGACGTCAAAGCACTTGACAGGGTCTATTTCGCCGGAATCACCAAGAAAGGACTGAAGAAAGGCGAATGGAGATACCTCAGCGAAGGTGAGGTGAACGTCCTCAAAATGGGCGCTTATGTCTAGCGGCAAACAGAACACGGTCCATCGGGCAGGATTTGTCAACATCATCGGCAATCCGAATGTCGGCAAATCCACCCTGATGAACGCCCTGGTCGGGGAGAAACTCTCGATCGTCACGGCAAAAGCCCAGACAACCAGGCACAGGATCATGGGAATCGTCAACACCGACGAGTACCAGATTGTCTATTCCGACACGCCGGGGATGCTCAAGCCGACCTATAGGCTGCAGGAGGACATGATGAAGTTCGTGGACACCGCCATAGGCGATGCCGACATCATCCTCTACGTCACCGATGTGGTCGAGAAGAGTGACAAGAATTCCGAATACATCGAGAAACTCCGCAAACTGGAATGCCCGGTGGTTGTGGCTGTGAACAAGATTGACATCAGCGACCAGCAGAAGGTAATCTCGCTCCTTGACTACTGGCAGGAGACCCTTCCCGGCGCGCACGTGATTCCGGTTTCCGCAAAGGAGCATTTCAACCTTGACAGCATTCTCAACGCCATAGTGAGCAAACTCCCGGTCTCACCGCCATGGTTCGACAAGGACCAGTTCACGGACAGGAGCCTGAGGTTCTTCGCTTCGGAAATCATCCGCGAGAAGATTCTCGAGAACTACAGCCAGGAGATTCCCTACAGCTGCGAGGTCGGAATCGAAGCCTTCAAGGAGGGCAGGGACAGATATGAAATCAGCGCGGTGATTTACGTCATGCGCGATTCCCAGAAGGGGATCATCATCGGCAAGGGCGGTTCTGCCCTGAAGAAAGTCGGAACCGAGGCCCGGCTGGACATGGAGGACTTCTTCCAGAAGAAGGTCTTCCTGCAGTTGTTCGTGAAGGTCGATCCGGACTGGAGGGAAAGCCGCAGGGAACTTCGCAAGTTCGGCTACGAGGAATAAAGCCCGGGGAAGGAAGAGGGCTGGAACGGTACAAAGACAATTATAGACAAGAAGGAAAGACTTGAATATGGCAAACGAAGAATGGGACGACATCCGGACTCCGGAAGAGAACGGGGAGGAGAACGGTGAAGAACAGGATCTGAACGAGGTTACGGACGCGGTTCCGACCGGGAAGTATGAACGGCTCCTGAAATCGGACAGCAAGAAGTTCAAACTTTCAGGTATGTTCAAGGAGTGGTTTCTGGACTACTCCTCCTATGTAATTCTCGCAAGGGCCGTCCCGCACATCGTTGACGGCCTGAAACCGGTCCAGAGACGTGTCCTGCATGCCATGTACAAAATGGATGACGGCAGTTTCACCAAGGTCGCCAACATCGTCGGCCAGGCCATGCAGTACCATCCGCACGGAGACCAGAGTATCCTTGGAGCCCTTGTACAGCTCGGCCAGAAAGGCCTCCTGATAGACTGCCAGGGAAACTGGGGAAACATCCTCACCGGCGACAGCAATGCGGCGCCACGTTACATCGAAGCCAGGCTCAGCAAATTCGCGAAAGAGGTCATCTTCGACCCCAAGATCACCCATTGGATGACATCGTACGACGGACGCAACCAGGAGCCTACCGAACTGCCAGTGCGTTTCCCGCTGCTTCTGGCCCAGGGCACGGAAGGAATTGCCGTGGGCATGGCCTCAAAGATTCTCCCGCACAATTTCAATGAACTTCTCGACGCCTCGATCAGCATCCTGAAGGGTGAGGATTTCACCATCTATCCGGACTTCCCCACCGGAGGCTCCGCAGACTGCAGCAACTACAAGGACGGAGCCCGCGGAGGAAGCGTGAAGGTGCGTGCCAGGATCGAGAAAATTGACAGGAACACCATCGCCATCACCGAAATACCTTACGGCAAGACATCCGAAACCATCAAGGACTCCATAATCAAGGCAAAGGACAAGGGCAAGATCAAGATCAAGAAGATTGAGGACATGACGACCGACAAGGTCGAAATCCTCATACACCTTCCGAACGATGTGTCTCCGGACAAGACCATCGACGCCCTTTATGCTTTTACCGACTGCGAATGCAACATTGCCCCGAACGCCTGCGTCATAGTGGACAACAAGCCCCAGTTCCTCTCCGTCAAGGACATCCTTGTCTATGACACCAACCACACCAGGGATCTTTTGCTGTGGCAGCTCAGGATCAGGATGCAGGAACTCGAGGACCAGTGGCACTACGACTCCCTGGAGAGAATCTTCTTCGAGAACCGCATCTACAAGATGCTGGAGCTTGACCAGAAGACCTGGGAGGAGCAGTTGGAAGACGTTTTCAGCAAGATGAAGGAATATCAGGACCTTCTCCGCAGGGAAATCACAATGGACGACATCAACAAGCTCGTGGAGAAACCTGTACGCAAGATTTCCAAGTTCGACACCAAGGTCCTGGACGAGAAAATCCGCGGAATCGAAGCCGAGATGGCCTCCGTGCAGAACAACATCGAACACATAACCGACTACACCATAGAATGGTTCCGCACCCTCAAGCGCAAGTACGGCAAGCAGTATGTCCGCCAGACCGAAATCACTGCATTCGAGACAATTGCGGTCACCAAGGTAGTTTCCAACAATGCCAAGCTCTACGCCAACTACGAAGAGGGCTTCGTGGGAATCGGAATGAAGAAGGATGACAACGGAGTCTTCATCTGCGACTGTTCCGACCTCTCCGAAATCATCGTCATCAGCAAGGACGGCAAGTACAGGGTGGCCAAAGTCACCGACAAGGCATTCTGCGGCAAGGACCTCCTCTACGTCGGCCTTTTCAACCGCAGCGACACAAGAACCATCTACAATGTCATCTACCGCGAGGGCAAGAGTTCCATCCACTACGCGAAGCGATTCGCCATCACGAGTGTGACCAGGGACAAGGAATATGACATCACGACAGGAGAACCCGGATCGAAGATCCTATGGTTCACTGTCAACCACAACGGCGAGGCGGAGACCGTCAGGATCTACCTCAGGCCGAGGCCAAGCCTGAAGAAGACCCAGCTTGAATATGACTTTTCAACCCTTGCAATCAAGGGCAAGGCCTCCAGAGGCAACCTTGTGACCAAGAACCCGGTGGCGAGAATCCAGATCAAGAGCAAGGGCGTCTCGACCATCGGAGGAAAGGACATCTGGTACGATGCGGACATCCAGAAACTCAACGACGAGCAGAGGGGAATGTACCTCGGAGAATTCGGTCCTGAAGACAAGGTCCTTGCCGTCTTCAGGGACGGAACCTATTACACCACCTCATTCGACGTGTCCAACCGCTACCAGGGCGATGTGCTGCGCATAGAGAAGCTTGACCCGGACAAGACCTTCACCGCCCTGTACTACGACGGGACAGCAAAATGCTTCTACGTCAAGAGATTCTGCTTCCCTCTCAGCGACAACACTCCGGTTTCCTTCATTGCGGAAGGTTCCAGATCCTATCTCGTGGAGCTGTCGGATGACAGGCATCCTCAATTCGAGGTTACCTTCGGCGGCAAGTATGCCCACAGGGATCCCGAACAGGTTGATGCCGAGGAGTACATTGCAAAGAAGGGAATTGCAGCAAAGGGCAAGAAATGTCACCAGTACGAACTCAAGTCAGTGCGCTTCATTGAGCCTCTCCAAAAGAGCGGAGATGACGCCCCGCAGGAGGAGCCGGCCGACATAATTGCCGAAATCGAAGAAAGCAGCACATCGATGCCTGACCTCAATGACATCCCGGACATCGGAAATCTTGAAGAGCCAACACTATTCTAGCCGGAGATGAAGGACATTGCACTGATTGGCTTCATGGGATGCGGGAAAAGTTCAGTGGGCAGGCTGCTTGTGGACATCCTGCCCGGCTACGAGCTCATCGACCTGGACGAGTTCATCGAGAATGTGACCTGCAGGAGCATTCCCGAGATATTCAGGGAAGATGGGGAAGAAGGCTTCCGGCAGATTGAGGAGGCCGCCCTGGACTCCATATTCATGATTGATTCTGACTTGGGAAGACAATGCATCCTCTCTCTCGGAGGCGGCACCGTCACTACTGCAGGATGCCGCCGGATGCTGAAAGAGTACTCCACCTGCATCTATCTGAAGGCTACCGTAGATACCCTGGAAAAGAATCTTTCAGAGTTTCCCGGAGACCGTCCCATGCTTCAGGCTGGCAGCAGTGTAAGGGAAAGAATCCAGGAACTGATGGGAAAGCGCGGGGACATCTACACAGAGTGCGCGGACTACACGGTCAGCATCGACGGAAAGAGCTACGAAGATGTGGCAGATGAGGTTGCAGCAATCTGCCGCAGCCTTTCGAAATCAGGACGGGCTAGATAGGTTCCTCCCTCTCCCTTATGTCCTTTATGCGGAGCTGGAGGGTGGAGTTGCCACGGTAATAGTTCTCCACGATGGAATAGCAGATGTCGAATGGATTGCCTGCCTTGATGTAGTCAAAATACTCCGACATGTTGAAGGCAATCGCCGGTATCTGGTGGAAAGGCTGTTTCTCGTCGATGAGGTCCAGTTTCATGTGCACCCCGTCAGCACCGACTTTCCTTCCCTTGCCCCCATCATAGACATTCTCGGTCTGGAAGACAGGGTTGGTATTGCCCGGGCCGAACGGCTGGAACTGCTTGAGAAGCCGGAAGAACTTCGGGGTAATCTGACTGAATTCCAGTTTGGCATCAATCTCGGTGAAGGGGGTGAGCATCTCGCAAGTGATCCTGGAAGAGATGAAGGCCTCGATGCGGCGGACGAATTCCGGGAGATTCTCCTCCTTCAGGGTAAGTCCAGCAGCATAGACATGGCCTCCGAAATTTTCCATCAGGTCAGCGCAGCTGTCAATCGCTTCATAGAGGTCGAAACCGGCCACGCTCCTTGCTGAACCGGTGATGAAGTCATTGGATTTTGTAAGTACTATGGTCGGCTTGTAGAAAGCTTCCACAAGACGGGATGCAACGATTCCGACGACTCCCTTGTTCCAGGATGGGTTGTAGACTATCGTGGCTGCCGCAGATGACAGGGCGGCACCGTTACGTACCATCTCCAGGGCCTCCTGGGTAATTTCCCTGTCGATGTTCTTGCGCTCGTTGTTGTTGTCGTTGATCTTCTCACCTACGACAGCGGCCGAATGCTCGTCGGTTGCAGTCAGGAGTTCGACAGCAAGACGTCCGCTCTCCATCCTGCCGGCAGCATTTATCCTCGGTCCGATCTTGAAGACGATGTCATCGATGGAGATGTGCCCGGGCTCCAGTTTAGACAGGGTTGCTATTGCCTGGAGACCCTTGCGGGGATTCTCATTGAGCTGCTTGAGCCCGAAATGGGCCAGCACCCTGTTCTCCCCTGTCATCGAGACAAGGTCCGCCGATATGCTGACTACCAGAAGGTCGAGCAGCGGGATGAGAGTCTCGAACGGGATGCCATATTCACGGGAATATGCCTGGACAAGCTTGAAGCCTACTCCGCAACCGCTCAGGTCGTCGAAAGGATAGCTGTCATCCTCTCGCTTCGGGTCCAGCACTGCCACAGCTGTCGGAATCGTCGATTCGGGAAGATGATGGTCGCAGATAATGACATCGATGCCCTTGGAAGTGGCATAATCGACTTTTTCATTTGCCTTGATGCCGCAGTCCAGGGTGATGATGAGGCTGAAACCGTGCTCCCTGGCCCAGTCGATCCCCCGGAAAGACAGGCCGTAGCCATCCTCGTAACGGTCAGGAATGTAGAAATCTACCTTTGAGGAATACCTTCTGAGGAATGAATATACCAGGGCGACAGCAGTCGTGCCGTCAACATCATAATCGCCGTAAACCAGGATACCCTCCTCGGTTGTTATTGCAGTCCTGAGCCTTCGGACAGCCTTGTCCATGTCCTTCATCAGGAAGGGGTCGTGCAGGTCATCCAGGCTTGGACGGAAGAATGAGCGCGCCTGCTCGAAAGTCTCGACACCCCTCTTGACAAGGAGTTCGGCAAGGACACGGTCAATACCGAGCTCGGCGGAAAGTCTTCCCACCTTTTCCGGATCAGCCGGTTCTTTGAGTATCCATTTGCGCTCTTTCGTCATAATACAACAAAGATACTACATTAATTTCAGAATTAGAATTTAAAGTAGTATTTTTGTAGATAGGCCGTAACTGCGGCCTATTATTGTGGAAATAAACTCTAAACAAATGGCATATACTGAACTCAACGAGCAGGAGACCATCCGCAGAGAGTCTCTTGCAAAGCTCAAGGAACTCGGCATAAACCCTTATCCTGCACCTCTTTACCCAGTCAACACCACAGCCGCCCGCATCCAGGAGGAATTCGATCCGGAAAAGGGCAACTGCCAGGAAGTCTGCATCGCAGGAAGGGTGATGTCCCGCAGGATCATGGGCGCAGCATCTTTCGGGGAGCTGCAGGACGAGACCGGCAGGATCCAGATTTACGTCAAGAGGGACGAGATCTGTCCGGGAGAGGACAAGACAATGTACAACACCGTCTGGAAGAAGCTCCTGGACATCGGAGACA
>JBJFDD010000139.1:0-2226 GCA_051889815.1 Candidatus Cryptobacteroides sp.
TTTCCATGAGGGGATATTCCCCGTTCACGTCGTTGAGGATGTTGGGATGGATGAGAGTGTGGTAAAGGGCGGTGTAGAACACCTGACGGTCTTTCAGGGTGCCTCCGCTTACCCTGATTCTGGAGAGGTCGCTTTCCCATTTCTGCGATGCATCCGAGGCCACCTTGTCGAAGTTCGAAATGCCTTCTGACAGAGGCTTCTGCTCGCTGTCAAGGTTCTCCCAGGCATTCCTGCAGCTGACAAAGGAGACTCCCATCTGGAGTTCCACGCTTTCACCTTCCTCTGTCTCGAATGAGAACCAGTAGCCGATGTCGTCTCCGGCAAGTTCCCTCCCAAGGCGCTCGTAAATCTTGTATTTGCCGTTGTCCGGAGTCCATTCCGCTTCCACCCCGCTCATCACCGGCTGCTTCTTCCAGAAACCGTTCCCCGAGGGAGTCTTGTTGATGCGCATGGCGAAATACACAGGGAAGACCGCCTGCGGATTGTAGCAGAAAGTTCCGGCAAGCCTCATTCCCTCGATTTCCGTGTCGCTGATTTTCCTGATCCAGGCTCCTGTTTCGTTTGTGAGTCCCTGGCCGAAATTCACCAGGATGTTGCCCCGCCCCTGCGGGAAGGTGAATCTTTCTATTGAAGTCCTCGTGGTTGCACTGACCTCGGCCCTGATTCCGTAGTTTGTCAGGAGACACCCGTAGTAGCCCGGTCTGGAAACCTCGTCGGTGTACTCCGAGCCGTACATCCTGTAGTCCACGTTCAGGCTTCCGGTTGTCGGCATCGTCAGGGCAAGTCCCACCTCAGGGCAGCCGACTCCGCTCAGGTTCACGTGCGAAAAGCCTGTCAGGTAGCAGTTGTCAGAGGTGTAAGGAGTTGACCACCAGCGGCTGTCCTTGTCAAAGACATTCTTCCCGGAGCCTGTCACGTTGAAAGGGGTGACCGACATCATTCCGTTGGGGCAGACAGCTCCCGGATTGGTCGTTCCGAAATTCGAGGTGCCGACAAAAGGATTGACATAGTCAGTCAGTCTCTCCTCCGGGGAGGCTTTCTCCCCGCTGTCCGGAAAATCTCCGCTGCAGTTCCTTTCTCCCGAAAAACCTGCCGCAGCCCCGGCAAAAAAGGCCAAGGCTGCAACCAGAAGACGATTGAAATTGTTCATATTCCGTAAGTTAGAGAATATTGTTCTTTTTCGTGAATTCGATGATTTCATCGATGTATCCGAATGCTAGGCCGACGCAGGTGTCGGCGCATCCGTAGTAGATGGCCAGTCTTCCGGTCTGCGAATCGTGGATTGTCGAGCAGGGGAAGCAGACGTTCGGGACGTCGCCGGTGCATTCGTAAATAGTCTCAGGATGAAGGAGATACGGACCTGTGCGGGCAATCACTTTCCAAGGCTCGTCCCTGTCGAGAAGGGCGGCGCCGAAGGAATAGTTGTAACCCTGACAGGTGTGGTGCACTCCGTGGTAGAGCATAAGCCATCCTTCTGAGGTCTCGATTGGAACCGGACCTGCTCCTGTCTTGCAGCATTGCCAGGCGCTCTTCTCGAAGGCTGTCGGACCCATCACGAAACGGTGGTGCCCCCAGTATTCAAGATCCGGGGATTCCGAGTAGAAGATGTCTCCGAAAGGAGTGTGGCCTGTGTCGCTCGGACGGGAAAGCATTGCGTATTTTCCTCCGATTTTGCGCGGAAAGAGCACACCGTTGCGGTTGTACGGCAGGAATGCGTTCTCTATTTGGTGGAAAGTCTTGAAATCGGTTGTCCAGGCAATGCCGATAGTGGGGCCGTGGTAACCGTTGCACCAGGTCACGTAATATTTGTCTTCGATTTTGCAGACGCGAGGGTCGTAGCCGTACTCCCACACCCCGATTTCAGGACCGCCGCCTTCGAAGCGGATGGTCTGGGGGTCGAGTTCCCAGTTGATGCCGTCTTTTGAGAAACCTGCGTGCAGGGTCATACGGATGTTTGTGTCGTCACAGCGGAAGACACCTGCATATCCGTCACCGAAAGGCACGACGGCTGAATTGAAGATGCTGTTGGAATCGGGCAGCAGGTCGCGTGGAATAACCGGATTGGCGGAATACCTCCAGAGAACTTTCCTGTACCCTTCAGGGCGCTCCTCCCAAGGCATATCCGGCCTCGGCTCGCCCTCGATTTTCAAATTTTTATTCATATTCGGTTTTCTAATTTTCTTCACAGAAATAGCAGGAAACCGGACTGACAATGCCCGGCAAAAT
>JBJFDD010000140.1:0-8121 GCA_051889815.1 Candidatus Cryptobacteroides sp.
GTTGCCGAATCCTCTTGTGGGACCGAACCTTGACGATTTCGGTCCGCGCTTCCCTGACATGACCAGACCGTACGACCTCAAACTGATTGCACGGGCGGAGGAAATCGGAACCAGGATGGGCATCAAGTTGCACAAGGGAGTCTATTACGGAGGCACGGGACCTACTTACGAGACCCCTTCCGAGTACAAATACATCCGTACCATCGGGGGCGATGCGACCGGAATGTCCACCATCCCGGAAGTGATTGTCGCCCGCCACTCGGACATTCCAGTCTTCGGGATGTCAGTCATCACCAATGAGGCCCATGACGATTATTCCGAGGACTACGAGAACAACGGGGATGACGTCGTAAGGGCTGCAGATGCCGCGGCAGACAGGATGTGCGCGATCTTCACCGAACTGATAAAGTCCTTGTGATGAAGAACATGTGGATGGTCTATTGGATCTCGTCTGCCATATTCCTGGCATTCGGGATCCTCATGATTGTGGAAGGCAAAGGCAAGTTATGGTCCAACATCGCAGTCATAGTCTGCGGTGTCTATATGCTCTACACGGGTATTGCCAGATACCACAATGAGAAGCTTCGGCGCGAAAGGGAGCGAGAGGACAGTGAAAACGATCCTGCAAATTCCTGAGAATCAGTCTTCGTAGGGACGCTCCGGAAGGTGTGAACGGATGATTGCCAGGAGGCGCTGATGGTTCTCCGGGCTGTTGGCGGCACAGACAAGGTCCGGTCCTTCGAAGCGGGGCTGTTCCCCGGAGAGGTTGGTGATCACTCCTCCGGCCTCTTCAAGCAACAGGATTCCTGCCGCATAGTCCCACGGCATCAGCCTCATCTCGAAATACAGGTCGCACTTTCCCGAGGCAAGGAGGCAGAGTTCAACTGCACTGGACCCGTAGCGGCGCACATCGTTGCACTGGTAGTAGGTCTCCATGATGATGTCCGAGCATATTCCCGCAAACTCTTTTCTGTAGGTGCTCATCGCAGTACAGAAGATTCCGTCGCTGAAAGGACGGGAGGAGACTGAAAGTCTTTGCCCGTTGCAGAATGCCCCGGAGCCTTTCACCGCATAATGCATCCGGTCTCCATAAGGGATGTAGATGACCCCGAGGACAACCTCATCTCCATGCTTGAGGCCAACTGAGATGGCACAGTCCGGAAGGTTCCTTGCATAATTGGCTGTTCCGTCAATCGGGTCTATCACCCAGACATATTCCCTGTCGGGAGTGCATATTCCTTCTTCCTCGCAGATGAATCCGCAGCCGGGAAGAAGCGAGGCAAGCCTTTCGCACAGGAAATCCTGGACGGCCAGGTCAGAGGAGGTCACGATGTTCTCGCAACCTCCTTTGCTCTCGACTTCAAAGGCATCGGTTACCATCAGCCGTGACGCCTCGCGGACCACGCTGATGACTGATTCAATTTCAGGCAAGTTCGACATATCAATACACTTTTATCCATCCGGCATCCCAGGCCTTGACGGCAGGGAGCGTGACAATGTAATCCTCTCCTTCAGCCCTGGCTTCCAGTCGGACATCCCTGTTACCTCCGCTTTTCCAGACAAAACGGCTGCCGTGCGGACATCCCCTAAGGCGGATTGTAGCTGACGGTAGATCAGAAATTGTGGCATTCATGAATATGACGGAGCGCAACAAACCCTCCCCGGACACCCTCGGCACAAGGACTGCCTGGGCAGGAGACTCGAGAACCGCTTTCATCTGTCCTTCGGAGGCCCAGTCGAAAATCCTGAGAATGTTCATCCTTTCCGCATTGTTGACATCACCCGTGAAAGCAGGGATCACGGCCAGATGCTTGCCGGACGGAGATTCATGGCAGGAAACCCCAGTGAGTCCCTCCGGAACAGGGACAGGTTCCAGTCCCGGGATATTCCTGGAAGAGGCCTCGTCCCAGGCGGCTTCGTCCATCACGATTCCGGTCGAAGCGAAGAGATCCGAGATCTCCTGGTCCGACATTCCGACAAGAGCCTCGCAGTCAACCACAGACGCAGTTGTCGCCGCTGCTTCGGGGGTGAAAGGAATTCCGAGCGGGGCAAGTTCGAAGATGCAGTTCCCTGCCCCGGTCGATGTCCAGGCCCATTCGGATTCTCCCGGACGGACGTCACGGGTCACGTGGTCCGGGCTGATGTACGAACCGATTCCGGCACCGAGGGTTTCCTTGTTGTGGGAGACATATTCCTTGAAAAGGCTGTGGTACTGGTCAAGAGCCTTGAAATAAGTGTCAGCGTACCAGTCCATCGGCTCGTTGTTGCCGCAGATGATGGCATAGGACATGCTGTTCGCTCCCATTCCCAGATACAGAAGGGTTTCGGTGCAGAGGCTCTGGGGCGACTTGCCGGTGGATTTGTGCAGGTAGCTCTCGATTTCAGGAGCAATCAGGCTTACAGACGGACTGAGGCGTGCTACCTGGCGGGAAATGCCATAAGCCTTCTCGATCATCTGCCTCGGACTGTGGTCATTGTAGAAGCCGTGTCCCGGGCGGGAAACCGGAGAAAGGCCTGTTTCCTCCTCTACAGCGTTGAAATACTTGTTCCAGTCCCATCCTTCAAGAAGATTGAAATGGAAATTGACGTGCTGTAGACCGAAATGCGTCCCCGGCGAGACCTTGTGCACTTCACGGGCAATGACGCGGCCGACCATCGCAAGACTCTCCTGCGAGAATGAAATCCAGTCCTGCCTGACATCACCGTCATTGTCCACCAGGGCGCGGACCAGCCCTGGCCTTGAATATGAATAGCCATGTTCCCTGTTGAACTCCTCTATGCAGCTGTCGCAGAAGCAGATGCTCTCTGCAGGATAATGCTGCGTGATGCGCAGGTCATCGTCGATGAATATGTTCTCGGGCTGCAGGGTTTCCGAATAATATGCATGATACTCTGCCTGCATGTTCAGGAACGCGGTGTCGCGCGGGCAGGTCTGAGTCGCGCACCTCACCCCGTAGGGCCCGGTGATTGCGCGGTAACCGAATATGTTGGTGTCCGAATCGGAGACTGCCTCCGGATTCGGATGGCCGATGGTCACTGTCTGGAGTGAAGGGATGATGCCGAGGGAGCGCATGTCCGAGGCGGCCTTGTCCAGTTTCCGGCGGTTCTCTTCCCTCTCCCGGGGGTCAATCCTGTAGTCATCCATGACACAGAACCAGACCTCGTCACAGGCCTGGGGATATTTCCTGAATGCTTCCACAAGCTGGCTTTCCAGGGTTTCATCCTGGTGATGGGCTGGCCATAGGCGGATTATCGAACGGAACTCCCCATCGGAGACTTTCTCATGGGACGGAGTACTGCAGCCGGCAAGGATAATGAGTGCCAATGCTGTTGCCAGGGGTCTTGATACAGGGTTCATATTGTATGTAGGTAATTCTTATTTAATGGTGATTTTTCCGAGCAGGTATCTCTTGTGACCGTCGTTCCCGTCGTACGGAAGTTCGTACACAGGAGTCCCGTCAACCTTTCCAACCGAGACATAGACGCTGAACTGGCCGGTCTGGCAGACACGGCTGAAAGAGCCCATCGGGTTGCTGAAGACCTGTGCTATGTTGCATTCCTGGACGGTCTGGACAGCCACGGCCTCACCGGGAGCTGCCGGCTGGAGCGCATTGACATTGAAGCCGTCGTTGACAAGGACGGCGACTATTCCTCCCTTGTCGTTCTTGATTGTGAAACAAGGGTAACCGTCAGAATGGCAAGGAGCCACACCGGCATTTTTCCAGGAGGAAGTGATGGTGAAAGGCTCGCTCCTGCGGACCTCCGCAGGCCATTCGGCCGTCTCAAGCTGGAAACGGTAGCCCATCCTGCGGTTGATTCTCCTGATGATGTCCTTGTTCTCCTCCCACTCTAGATGGGGCCAGCAGTGGATTGACATGTAGGATGCGTGGTAGTCCTCAACTGACCGGAGCAGGAGTTCCTTGTCCCAGGCGCCGCGTCCCACCGAGCCCAGATAGTGCTCGTGCTCGAGGATGACAGGGAGGGTCGGCCAGAACTGCTGGGCCATACCGTCGTGGAACCAGCTCCTCGGCCAAGGCTGCACGAGGATGCTGTCATCCTTGAGGGTGACGCCCTTCCTGAAAGCATAGTCCGTGATCTTGAAATGGTCTTCCCGGATGTAAGGATCCGCAATGTCGTCAGAAATGCACAGCTGGGTCGACTTGAAATGCCTGGTGTAGATGTCGATGTACTTTTTCTTGGTCCTGAATCCCCATTCCTTGCCGTGTTCCGGAGTGGTCAGCACCGTGTGGCCTTCTCCCCACATGCCGAAATGGCCGACAGCCACAAAGTCCACGTTCGGGTCGCCGTCATATCGCTGCGCGAGTGCTTCGACGCAATGGTCAACGGCCTTGAGGAACTTCCTGTCTGAATATTCAGGCTCAAGGAAGCCATTGACCTCATAGAACCTGGCACCTTCGTCAAACACCCACTGAGGGGTACCCTGACGGGTCCAGTTTTCAGTCGAGGTGACGCAGATGGCTATCCTCTTCCCCTTCTCGATCCATCGCTGCGCAGGAGTGTCGATGATTTCCCAGTTGAACTTCCCCTTTTCCGGCTCGAGGAAGGCCCATGGAAGCCGGAAGAAGACTACTCCGACTCCTTCGAATTCATCGACAGTGTCCTCCGGTTCAAGCTTCGAACCGTAATTGTCCAGCACGTTTGAATAGTAGTACAGCATCCAGCCCATGCCAGGGTTCACCAGGGCCTGCCCATTGTCTTGTGGAGAGACGCAGACGCTTTGTGCCCTTGCAACAGACAATCCAGCTGACAGTGCGAGAATCAGAAGTGCAAATCTTTTCATCCTAATTTCAGTTTGGGTTTATTCTATTTCTTGTAAATATACGAATTAATCGCCGAAAAAGGTAAATTTGCAGTATGTCGATTGAGGAAGTAATCAAAATTCTTGAAGAACATGGCATCAAGGCCACAGCGAACAGGCTTATCGTCGCGAAAGCCCTGAATGATTCGCCATATCCTCTCAGTCTTATGGAGCTTGAAGATGTCATCGGAAGCATCGACAAGTCCGGCATTTCCAGATGCCTGACGATGTTCCGCGAGAAAAGGCTTGTGCACACCATCGAAGGCAGCCCGGAAGGCACGCGGTATGAAATCTGCCGCAGCAGCCACGATAAAGGACACGATGAAGATGCCCACGTGCATTTTCTCTGCGGGAAATGCCATAGGGCATACTGCCTTGAGGAGATCAGCATTCCGAAAGTGCTCCTCCCTCCAGGCTACCTGATGGAGACAGCCAGTTATGTCATCAAGGGGACATGTCCAGATTGTTCGTCAAGTACCGGAGGCGGAAAATGAGCGGGAAAAGGGACATAAGCGGGCATCTGGCTCTTCTGGCGGCATATTCAATCTTCGGGATAAACATCGTTTCGACAAAGGATATCGCCAATGCCGGAGTCGTGTCCCCGATTGCGCTTTTCACTATGCGCGCACTCGGCGCGACTCTTCTCTTCTGGATAGTCTCGCTGTTCAGGCCGAAGGAGAAAGTACCGGCAGCGGATCTGGGGAAGATTGTCGTGGCTTCGTTCTTCGGGCTTTTCGTCACCCAGTATTCCTTCCTGCTCGCAATCAGGATTTCCACCCCGGTCGACACTTCGATAGTGTCCACCCTGGGCCCGATATTCACCATGTTCTTCGCCTTCTTCTTTGTCAGGGAGCCGATTACCGCAAAGAAAGCCCTAGGGGTGGGGATCAGCCTGTTCGGCATAATATTCCTGATACTCAATTCCGTGCATCAGGCTACGGGAGTCGAGACGACCAAGCCGCTGGGTTATGTCCTCCTGCTTCTGAACAGCATCAGTTTCTCGCTTTACCTGGGCGCGTTCAGGCCGCTGATAAGGAAGTACAGCGTCGTCACCTTCATGAAATGGATGTTCCTCGCGTCCCTGCTGATGTCGTTGCCGTTTTCTATCCCCGGCCTGGTCCACACCGACTATTCCGCAATCCACGGACGGCTTCTTTCGGAAATACTGTTCCTGGTGGTTTGCGCTACCTTCATCTCCTATTTCCTCATCCCCTACGGGCAGAAGAGCGTACGCCCGACCCTTGTGGCCATGTACGCCTACGTCCAGCCCGTTATCGCGGTTGTCATCAGCATCTCGTGCGGAATGGATTCCCTGACCTGGGAAAAGGCTGCTGCCATTGCCCTGGTCTTCGTGGGTGTAGCCATCGTCAACCGGAGCCGGGCTGCTGACCCTGAACCGGTGGACCCGGGAACGCAGGAACTGACAAAGAAACAAGAACTCAATAACTGAATATGGAAAAGACAGTCATCACAGTTGTCGGCAAAGACACGACCGGCATCATTGCCAGAAGCAGTTCCTACCTGTACAGGCACAACATCAACATCCTCGACATAGCACAGACGGTGCTTGACGGGATATTCAACATGATGATGATTGTGGACGTGTCGGGGATGGACATCAGCCACGAAGAACTGGTCCAGGAACTGAAGAACCTGGCAGCCGAAATCGGGGTCGACATCAGGTGCCAGAGGGAGGAGATTTTCGATATGATGCACAGAATTTAACCGTCAAGCCATGCTGAACATCAAGGAAGTCTTTGAGACAACGAACATGATCGAGCACGACAACCTCGACGTGCGCACGGTCACTATGGGCATCAGCCTGTTCGATTGTGCTGCCCTTACAGTCGGGGAAACTTGCTCCAGGATAGAAAAGAAGATCAGGAAATATGCCGGAAATCTGGCATCCACGGCTGACGAAATCGCTTCCGAGTTCGGAATCCCGATTGTGAACAAGAGGATTTCAATAACGCCAATCTCCCTTGTCGGAGCCTCCTGCTGCAGCCGCCCGGAAGATTATGTGACTATCTGCAGGATGCTTGACCGGGTCGCAAAAGACTTGGGATGCAATTTCCTGGGAGGTTTCTCGGCAGTTGTTTCAAAAGGAATGACCGATAGTGACCGTCTGCTCATCGAGAGCATTCCCGAGGCACTCTCAGTGACCGACAACATCTGCGCAAGCGTCAATGTCGGATCCACGAAGACAGGAATCAACATGGACGCCGTCAGGCTGATGGGTCAGACCATCAAGAAGACTGCTGCGCTGACGGCCGACAGGGATTGCATCGGATGTGCGAAACTGGTGGTCCTTTGCAATGCTCCTGATGACAATCCGTTCATGGCAGGGGCCTTCCTGGGCATCACCCAGGGCGATGCCGTCATCAATGTCGGAGTCTCCGGACCGGGAGTTGTAAAGGCTGCTCTCGACCAATGCCACGGCGAGGATTTCCAGGTCCTCTGCGACACTATCAAGAAGACCGCATTCAAGATCACGAGAGTCGGCCAGATGGTGGCCCAGGAAGCCGCCTCAAGGCTCGGTGTGCAGTTCGGGATAATCGACCTGTCGCTTGCCCCGACTCCTGCCATAGGAGACAGCGTGGCTGACATCATAGAGGCCATGGGCATCGAGAAATGCGGTGCTCCCGGCACAACTGCCGCCCTAGCCCTGCTCAACGACCAGGTAAAGAAAGGCGGTGTGATGGCCTCATCCTACGTTGGCGGCCTGAGCGGTGCTTTCATCCCGGTCAGCGAGGATGCAGGTATGATTGCGGCGGCCGAATGCGGTGCCCTGACCATCGAAAAGCTTGAAGCGATGACCTGTGTCTGTTCGGTCGGACTGGACATGATTGCAGTGCCTGGTTCCACTACAGCTGCCACAATTTCCGGCATAATCGCGGACGAAGCGGCAATCGGGATGGTAAACCAGAAGACCACGGCCGTCAGGATCCTTCCGGTCGAAGGCAAGGATGTAGGCGAAAGCATCGAGCTCGGAGGCCTGCTGGGAACGGCACCGATAATGAAAGTCAACAACTTCAGCTGCGAGGAATTCATCTCGAGGCAAGGAAGCATCCCGGCTCCTATCCACTCATTCAAGAACTGACACTTCATCATTAACCCTTAATAAACAGTAAAAATGAAAACCAATCTATTTAAAAGCCTCGCGCTTGCAGCGATACTTGCCGGGGCCATGTCCTGCGGCTCCGCTCCGGCAACATCTGTCGGGAGTCTCACAGATGCGCTGGACGATTCTGCATGGGATTCGTCAGCATGGATCTCCGCCCCTGATGCACAGGTCGTCACCG
>JBJFDD010000141.1:0-8066 GCA_051889815.1 Candidatus Cryptobacteroides sp.
AGAAGCACTATGTACCTTCAACTCCCCAGATAGCTGCCAATATCGCCCTGAACTACAGGACCCGCTCCTACTGGTTCTTCACAGCCGGAGCCAACATATTCGCAGAATCCTATCTTGACATGAACCCTCTGTACCGCACCGAGCTTGCCGTCGTCGGACCTGACGACAACCTCACAAACGCCGTCAGGAACGAACACAGGCTCAACTGGTACATGAACGAGACCGTCATCAACCAGGGTCTCTCCCCTGTCGAAATCGAGTACATGGCAGCCCAGGAGAAACTCAACGAAAAGCCTCTGGTCTTGCTGAACATCAGCATCGGAAAGTCCTGGTACATCAACCGCAAGTACAACTTCGGATTCTCCCTTGAAGCCAAGAATCTCCTCAACAACCGCTGCGTGAAGACCGGAGGCTACGAACAGACCCGCCTGATTGACTCCGAAAGCTACACACGCTACTACCGTTTCGATTCCAAGTACTTCTACATGCAGGGAGCGAACTACATGCTGAACCTTTACTACAGATTCTAGAAGGAGGACATGACAATGAAAAAGACAATACTCTCAGCTATAGCCTGTGCAGCTCTTCTCTTCCCATCCTGTGAAGAGTGGGACCCGGTGTTCACCCTTGAAAACGGGAACCCTTCCCGGTACGAGGACTGTCCGTGCCCGTCCCAGGTAGTCAAGGAAGGTGAGATTGAAGCAAACACCACTATCGCTGACCTTGCAGCACTGTACACCAACGGCAAGCCTTTCGAAATCACGGACAACATAGTGATTGCGGGCAGGGTCATCACGACCGACAAGCCCGGCAACTTCTACAAGAGCATCTACATCCAGGACGAGACCGGAGCAATCGAACTGAAGCTGGGCAAGACCAGCCTCTACAACGACTACGCCCTCGGTCAGAAGGTCTATGTCAAGTGCGGTCCGCAGGAGGGCAGCAAGGGCCTGTTCCTCGGTTCCTACGGCTACAAGAGCGGTTCGTACGGAGGCAACGGAATGGTCCAGCTCGGTTGCGAAGACCCTTCCGGCGACTACGAAACAGCCTACATGGAAGACGAGTACATCATCAACAAGCATGTCTTCCGCGGCTCTCCGCAGGACATCCGGATTCCGGAGCCGGCTGTAATCTCCGCATCGCAGCTCCCTGCTTCGAATGCGACTCTAAAAACCTGCAAGTACCTCGGCCAGAGAGTCACCCTCAAGGGCCTGAAGTACGGTGGCGAGACTTTCACCCTGCTTTACATCAACGGCAACGAGTCCAACAAGAACTCCAAGAACAGGGTCTTCCTTTCGGACCAGACCTGGAACATCACGACCTGGGCGATGAGCAAGACCAATTTCCTGAACCACCTGCGTGCAGGGGACTGGGATGAGGCAAGCGTCGGCAACTCCGGAGACTACAACTACGGCACTGTCGGTTCGGCCCTCCTTTCCTATGTCCAGGAGACCGACCCTGCATTCTTCGAGAATGTCCACAATGACAACGACTTCAAGTACAGCGTCAACAAGCTGGTCTTCGGAAAGAACACCTCGGCCTACATCGCAGACGGCGACGAACTCGCCTCAAAGTGGATCCGCTACTGCCTCGTACGCAATGCCAACGGCTACTCAGTCAGCCAGTACTTCAACTTCGATGGCAAGGAAATCCAGATCCGCACCAGCGGTTTCTCAAAGTTCGCCGACAGGGAAATCGACCCTGAAGTCCTCTCCGGAAAGAAGACCATCGATGTTACCGGCGTACTGAGCCTCTACCAGGGCAGCATCCAACTGGTTCTTAACAACATCGACGACGTTGTCGTCAATGACTGACACACAATTTCTTGAATATGAAAAAGACAGCAATATTTCTGATTATGCTTTCAGCAGCAGTTTCCTGCAACAGGAACAACCCATTCCTTGAGGAGTGGAAGACCCCCTACGGAATTCCTCCGTTTGAGGAGATCCAGCTCTCCGACTATATCCCGGCAGTAAAAGCCGGAATCGCCCAGCAGAAAGAGGAACTTGACGCCATCCTCAGCAACCCGGACGCCCCGACCTTCGAGAACACGGTCGCCGCTTATGAATATTCAGGAGAAATCCTGTCAAAGGTTTCCCTGGTGCTCTTCAACCTCCAGGAAACTGAAGGCAATGAACAGATGGACAAGGTGGTCGAGGAGGCTACCGCCCTTCTGACCGAGCACGAGGACGAAATGGCGATGAACAAGGACTTCTTCGAAAGGGTCAAGGCTGTCCATGATGCAGACCAGAGCGGCCTGACCAGGGAGCAGCAGATGGTCCTGAAGAAGCTCTACGAGAGTTTCACCCGTAGCGGTGTTGCCCTCGATGAAGCCTCACAGGAGCGCATGAAGGAAATCAACCAGAAGATTGCCGCCGCCCAGCAGAAGTTCGGCACGAACCTTCTTGCCGAGAACAACGCCTTCAAGGAGACATTCGGCGTCCCGGTGTCGGCATATTCAGTGGAGATGACAACCTGCGAGGACAGGGACCGCAGGGAGGCCATGTTCAAGGCATATTCCTCACGCGGAAACAACGGCAATGAATATGACAACAAGGCTCTCTGCCTCGAGATCCTAAAGCTCCGCGCCGAAAAGGCACGCATGCTCGGCTTTGACACTTTTGCCGCCTACCAGCTCGACAACAAGATGGCCCACGATCCCCAGACCGTTGACACTTTCCTCGGACAGATCATGGGACCGGCTGCCAAGAAGGCGTTGGAAGAGGTTGCCGACATGCAGGAAGTGATGGACGAGGACATCGCCGCCGGCAAACTTGCCGAAGGCTCGACAATCCAGCCTTGGGACTGGTTCTACTATGCAGAGAAAGTCCGCCAGCGAAAGTACGCTATCGACGAGGAAGTCACAAAGCCTTATTTCATGATGGAGAATGTCCGTCACGGAATCTTCGCAGCCGCCGAAAAGATTTACGGAGTGAAGGTCGAGCCGATTTCGGACGTGCCTGTCTACAACGAGGCAGTCGAGGCCTTCAAGGTTTCGGATGCGGACGGAAGCCTGCTCGGAATATTCATGACCGACTACTTCCCGCGCGACACCAAGAGAGGCGGTGCCTGGATGACTAACTTCAGGGACCAGTACATCGATGCCCAGGGCAATGACATCCGCCCGATTGTCATCAATGTCGGCAACATGTCCGCACCGAAAGACTCGCTTCCTGCGCTTTTCACCATCGACGAGGTGGAGACCGTCTTCCACGAGTTCGGACACGCTCTCCACGGGCTTGTCACCAAGTGCACGTACCCTTCGGTAAGCGGTACCAGCGTGGCACGCGACTTTGTCGAGACTTTCTCCCAGTTCAACGAGAACTGGGCTTTCCAGCCGGAAATACTCGCTGAATATGCCAAACATTACAAGACCGGGGAAACTATCCCGGACACCCTGGTCGCAAAGATTCTCAAAGCCGACAAATTCAACCAGGGCTTCATGACATCGGAACTCTGTGCCGCCTCCATCCTCGACATGAAGTGGCACGAGCTCAACGAGGAGGAACTCGCAAAGATGTCCGAGGGCGACCAGACCGCAAACGTGGCTGCCTTCGAGGCCAAGGTCTGCGCCGAGATGGGTCTTCCGGAGCAGATAATCCCACGCTACCGCACTACCTACTTCAACCACATTTTCAACAGCGGCTACAGCGCCGGCTACTACAGCTATCTCTGGGCTGAGGTCCTGGACAAGGATGCCTTCGAATATTTCCAGCAGCAGGGAATCTACAATCCGGAGGTTGCCAGGTCCTTCAGGGAGAACTTGATGGAAAGGGGCGGAAGCGAGGAACCTATGGCCCTCTACGTGAGATTCCGCGGTGCGGAGCCAGATCCGGGAGCCTTGCTCCGCGCAAGGGGTCTTTAGCGTTTTGAACCATTCAACATATTCACATCAGAAAATTCACAGACAACCGTTTTTTAATCTCACATAAGATGAAAAAGCTTATTACTGCACTATTTGTTGCGTCTATGCTTCTTGTCGGAAGCAAGGCTTCAGCCCAGACCTGGACTGCTGCCGGAGGTTTCACTACTTTCTCCCTGTCAGGTGCCGACGTCAGCGGTTCGCTCCTGGAGGACATTCCAGCAATGCCTGGTTTCTACTTCGGCGTCAACTATGACTATGCTTTTTCGGCTATTGAAGGCCTTACCGTTGAGCCGGGAGTCTACTTCATGCATTACGGCAAGGAGTTCACCTTCGGACCAGCCAAGAGATCCTACCACGCAAACTATCTCAGGGTCCCTGTCAACATCAAGTACAGGCTGCCGATGAATGCAGGTTTTGACCTCTGCGTCCTGACCGGCCCGAGATTCAACATGGGAGTCGGCGGCAACATGTTCAGCAAAGGAGAGACCTATGCCGGTCTGAAGCTCTTCGATGCCCAGTGGGGAGTCGGAGCATCCGCACTGATTGCCGATGCCGTTATGTTCCGTGTGGGCTATGACTTCGGCCTCAACCGATGCATCAAGGACAACCTTGACCTCGGCACTGTCAGCGCCGAAAACATCAAGGCCTACAGGAACACATTCTACGTCGGTGTCGGATTCGCATTCTAGACACTATCCGCAAGCTTGGAACATCAGAAAAGCGGGGCCCGGTCGATTCCGGAGCCCCGCTTTTCTGGTTCTGCTCTGCTTTTGTGCCTATGAATAGCGCGTCAGAAGGAAGCTGCTGTCGGTTCGGAACCGAAGCGTCCTCCGACCTCGATCTTTGCCTTGAGGCTGACATTCTTGTCAGCATCCTCAGCCTTTTCCTCTATCATCTTGCGGAGAAGCTGGTAGGACTTCTCGGCAATCTCAGCCACAGGCTGGATGATGTGAGGTACGGCCGGTTTGTTGATGTCAAAAATGTCGCTTTCGTCAAAGCAGACAAAAGAGAAGTCTTTAGGAAGATTCAGGCCCAGTGCATTGAGGGCGTTGAAACCGTAAAGACCAATCTTCTTTGTAGGAAGGACGAAGGCCTCCGTTCCGCGCTTTGCTGCGTCACGGAATATTCCAATGACATCCTTCTTCGCAGTCGTGGCTTCATATTCAATCCTGTGGAGACGGGCGTCGTCCAGCAGACCCGCTTCCTCCATCGCTTTCTGGTAGCCGGCCTCGCGGTCCACGAGACTGGTCACACCGTTCTGGTAAGAAATCATTTCAATCTTACCGAATCCCTGATGGATGAGATACTTGGTGGCAAGATAACCGGCATCGACATTGTCCACGAGAACTCTTCCGAACTGGTCTCCAGGGAAGTCGCGGTCGATGAGCACGGTCGGTACTCCGATTGCCGAGACCCTATCGAGGGCGGCGTCGGCCTCCAGGCAAGGAGCCACGATAAGGCCTTCAACATTGAAGCCTATCATAGTGTCGATCAGTCTGGACAGTTTGTGAGGATTTTCCTCGGATGAAGCGAAGATAACCGTGTAGCCCTCCTTGTAGGCAATCTGCTCGATGTGGCGGCAGATGTCCGAGAAGAACTGGTTGGCGATGTCGGAAACAATCACGGCAATGGAATGGGAGCGGCCGCTTCGCAGGGATGCTGCAGCATTGTTCCTCCGGTAGCCAAGTCTCTTGGCGACCTGGAGCACTCTCTGTGCAGTGTCATGATTGACGGGACAGTCCAGCCGGCCGTCTTTGCCGACTTTGGCATTCATAACAAAGGAGACCAGGGTGACTGACACCCCGGCTTCCCTTGCAACGTCTCTGATGGTTACTTTTTTAATTGCCATTTGTTAATTCGTTGTTAGAGCAGGTGACAGGCGACGGTAAGACCGGCCATCACGATTGAAACCATGCTCATAAGTTTGATAAGTATGTTGAGAGAAGGACCAGATGTGTCCTTGAAAGGATCACCGACGGTGTCTCCGACGACTGTTGCGTGGTGTGCATCGGAGTTCTTGCCTCCAAGATGACCTTCCTCAACGTATTTCTTGGCATTGTCCCATGCCCCACCGGAGTTGGACATGAAGACAGCGAGCACGAAGCCGGCTCCGAGACCTCCGATGAGGAGACCGAGAACTCCGGCAACACCGAGAACAACTCCGACAACTACCGGAGCGAGAATTGCGATGATTGAAGGAACAAGCATCTCGTACTGGGCAGCCTTGGTTGAGATTTCGACGCAGCGCTTGTAGTCAGGAGTACCCTCACCTGTAAGGATGCCCTTGATTTCGTGGAACTGGCGGCGTACCTCGACAACCATCTTCTGGGCGGCACGGCCGACTGCGTTCATTGTGAGACCGCAGAAGAGGAAGGCCATCATCGAACCGATGAAGACTCCGGCAAGGACTGAAGGATTCATAAGGCTCACATTGAAGTGGTTGAGGATGTCCAGAATCGAAGCATCACTGGCAACCACCTGACCGATGACACCATTGATCATCTCGCCTGCGCGAGAGAGGGCAATCTTGATTTCCTCGATGTAGGAAGCCAGGAGAGCCAGAGCGGTAAGTGCAGCTGAACCGATTGCAAATCCCTTTCCGGTTGCAGCAGTGGTGTTTCCGAGAGCATCGAGAACGTCAGTCCTTTCGCGAACCTCAGGATCGAGTTCGGACATCTGGGCGTTTCCGCCAGCATTGTCGGCGATAGGACCGTAAGCGTCTGTGGCAAGGGTGATTCCCAGGGTGGAAAGCATACCGACGGCAGCGATAGCCACACCGTAAAGACCCTTGGAGAGAGAGGCTGCTTCCATCATCGAGTTGACATCGAATCCGATGGCGAAGAGGAAGCTGAGGATGATTGCCGCAGCAATTGCAATCACAGGAATTGCAGTTGAAAGCATACCGAGACCCACACCGCTGATAATGACGGTAGCAGGACCTGTTGCTGAGCTCTCGGCAAGTTTCTGGGTCGGGCGGTAAGAGTGTGAAGTGTAGTACTCTGTGGCCTTTCCGATGACGACTCCGGCAACCAGGCCGGACAGAACTGAACAACTGAAGTGCCACCAGTCAGAAGTCTCGGTTCCGAAGACAAGGGCAAGGATTCCGAAAGTGGCGACACCGCTGAGGATGGCTGCCAGGTTGGTACCGAAGCTCATGGACTTCAGGAGCTGGGCCATGCCAGCACCTTCCTTTGTGCGGACTGTGAATATGCTGATGACCGACAGGACGACACCGACAGCGGCGATGAGCATCGGAGCGAGGATGGCCTTTGTCTGCATTGCAGGACCGGCAGCATAGAATGCGGAAGCACCCAGTGCCATTGTGGAGAGAATGGAACCGCAGTAGCTCTCATAGAGGTCAGCGCCCATACCGGCGACATCACCTACGTTGTCACCGACATTGTCGGCGATTGTTGCAGGGTTGCGCGGGTCGTCCTCAGGAAGATCGGACTCAACCTTTCCGACAATGTCGGCACCGACGTCAGCAGCCTTGGTGTAGATACCGCCACCGACTCTTGCAAAGAGAGCCTGGGTCGAGGCACCCATTCCGAATGTCAGCATCGTTGTGGTGATTACGACCAGTTTCTGGGCCTCGGTTGCCTCCACTACGAATATGTTGAGGAGGATCCACCAGAGGGCGATGTCAAGAAGGCCGAGACCTACAACGGTCAGACCCATGACGGCACCGGAGCGGAAAGCCACTTTGAGACCGGCGTTAAGACTGCGTCTTGCTGCATTGGCAGTACGTCCTGAAGCATATGTTGCGGTCTTCATGCCGATGAAACCGGCAAGACCGGAGAAGAAACCACCGGTAAGGAAGGCGAACGGAACCCAAGGGTTCTGGACACCGAAGCCATAGGCAAGAATGGCAAAGAAGATTGCGAGAATGACGAACACAATCACGACAATCTTGTACTGCTGTTTGAGATAAGCCATTGCACCTTCACGTACGAACTGTGCAATCTGCTTCATGGTCGGGGTGCCTTCATCCTCTTTTCTCATCTTGTGATAGAAGATCCAGGCAAAGAGAAGCGCGACGATCGAAGCCGCTGGCACCAGATAGAATAGTGAATCCATAAAAATTTAAAAGTTATTAGTTGATTAAAATACCTATTGCGTTTTAGTAGTGGTTTTATAAAAATTACACGTCAAAACAGTACTCTGAATCCTCTTTTTGCCGAAAATTACATTAAACGTTGCA
>JBJFDD010000142.1:0-2210 GCA_051889815.1 Candidatus Cryptobacteroides sp.
GTGAAGGCCGAAATCCAGATGAGGGGCTTCTCCGATTCCGACGAGGGTGACAACAAGGCAGGCACTCCTGTGGGTTTCTTCTGCTACCCGATCAGCCAGGCTGCCGACATCACGGCTTTCAAGGCTACAACCGTGCCGGTGGGCGAGGACCAGGCTCCGATGGTCGAGCAGACACGCGAAATCGTGCGCAAGTTCAATTCCACTTACGGACAGACTCTTGTCGAGCCGGAAATCATGCTGCCCGACAACGCCGCCTGCCTGCGTCTTCCGGGTACGGACGGCAAGGCCAAGATGAGCAAGTCCCTGGGCAACTGCATATATCTTTCGGACCCGACCGATGTTGTCTGGGAAAAGGTCAAGGGAATGTACACAGACCCGCTTCACCTGCAGGTCAGCGACCCCGGCCACATCGAGGGCAACACAGTTTTCACCTATCTGGATGCATTCTGCCGTGAAGAGCATTTTGCAAAGTTCCGCGAGTGTTTCATCGGCAGGAAGGCAAGCTTCGAGTTCAATTCACTTGATGAGTTGAAGGACCAGTACAGGGCCGGAGGACTCGGTGACATGATGGTCAAGAAATTCCTCTATGAGGTGCTCAACGACACCCTGGCTCCTATCCGGGAGCGCCGTCACGCCCTTGAGCAGAACATCCCTTACGTCTATGAGGTGCTCAAAAAGGGCAGCGAGGTTGCCCGGGCCGAGGCCGCAGACACTCTCGCTGCCGTTAAACGTTCGATGAGAATCAACTATTTCGACAAGGGAGTCCTTGAAGAACTGATTGCCGAGCAGAGCGCCCGTTTCCAGGCCTGACCCCAAAATCTCCAGGTTTCTTTCCTGCAGGACTATAGGGAGTACTCCCTGCCGTACTTGAGCTGCTGCTCGAGGAAACTGTCGGTGTACTCAAGTGCATAGTCCACGACCTTGCCGTCCTTGACGACCGGGACGATGTCCGGATTGACGAAGCCGCCGTAAGGCTTGAGGTTGAGCCCGGCATATCTTTCGCGAACTTCCCTGTGCAGTTCGGGGTCGATGTTGACAGCATAGGTCTCGACAAGGTTCTTTCCTGCTTCGTAGTCGCCTTCGCTCTTTATGCGCTGGATTTCGGCGAGCAGTTCGGCGAAGAGCCCGCGGAGGGCCTCGTAGTCATTGACCACGAAATAGGTCTTGCCGTCGCGTACCTTCTTCTCGATGACGTTGTCCTTCATGCCTTTCTCATAGCACCACTGGGCAATCAGCTTGCGGTTCTGCATGTGGGCTTCGGTGTTCTTTGCGCCAAGCTCGACCCTTGTGAACTGCGTGAAGAGGCCATTGCGGATGTAGCTTGAATATTCAGCCTTGTATGCCTCCGGGTCCGGCATGATTCCAAGTTCGACGAGCTTCGGGTCGGCGGAGTAGTAGAGTCCGAAGAGGTCGGCCCTTGTTTCCTCGAGGGTTGATGAATATTCTCCCATGGCGGTTGTTGCGACTCCGGGGAGAAGCTGGCCGGAACCGTGCCCGAGGCATTCGTGGAGGTCTGTGTGGATTTCGTCGGCGTAGGAGCCCCACTTGCGTATCAGGGCCTTTTCCTCATCGTCCCAGGCGAATTCGTCAAGCATGTTGTTCGGTGATTCGTTGGCTGCCTTGTCATAGGCCTGGGTGATGTTGGCAATGGTCACCGATTTGCTGCCATATTCCTTCCTTATCCAGTCGGCGTTGGGCAGATTGATGCCGATCGGGGTAGAAGGATAGGAATCGCCGGCGATGCAGGCTACGTTGATAACCTTGGCCGAGACTCCCTTGACTTCGGGCTTCTTGAACTTCGGGTCGACAGGGGAGTTGTCCTCGAACCACTGCGCGTTGGCGGAGAGGATTTCAGTGCGCTCCGAAGCCTTGTGGTCCTTGATGTTGACATTGGCTTCCCAGGCTCCCTTGCGTCCGAGCGGGTCGTTGTAGTCCTCGACGAAACCGTTGACGAAATCGACCGTCCCGTCCAGTTCTCCTACCCAGGCGACATTGTATTCATCCCATTTGCGGAGATCCCCGGTCCTGTAGTAGTCCACAAGCAGGGCGATGCACTTGCGCTGGGTCTCATTCTCGGCAACCTCGGCGGCCTTTTCCAGCTCTTCGCAGATCTTGCCGATGAGTTCCGAATAGAGTCCTCCTTCGCACCATGGCAGTTCCGTCACCTTTCCGTCCTTCTTGACAACCTTGGTGTTCAGGCCATAGGCAAC